>JAEZSU010000151.1 GCA_023421635.1 Actinomycetes bacterium
GCTCAGCGGACGCCCTGCATGAGCTTCAGCACGGGCTTCACGCTCAGCAGCAGTGCGACGCCGAGACCGACCGCGATGAGGCCGAGCACCGAGAAGTACGGCACCTCGTTCGTCGGGTCGTACAGCTGGGCGAGCGACCCCGCGATGGCGGTGCCGAGCGCGACCGACAGGAAGAACAGTGCCACCATCTGCGTGCGGAACACCCGCGGGGCGAGCTTCGTGGTCACCGACAGCCCGATCGGCGAGAGCAGCAGCTCCGCGACGGTGAAGACGAACAGGATGCCGACGATCGCGAGGAGCGGCGTCGTGTTCTCGCCGCCGTTCGCCCACGGCAGGAAGAGCAGGAACGCCGCACCCATGATGATCGCGGCGAGGCCGAACTTCACCGGCGTGGAGGGCTGGCGACGGCCCAGCTTCGTCCAGATCGCGGCGAAGACGCCGGAGAGGATGATGATGAACACCGGGTTGATCGACTGCACCCACGACACCGGCATCTCCCAGCCGAACAGATCGCGGTTCAGTCGCTCGTCCGAGTAGATGGTGAGCACGGTGAACTGCTGCTGGTACAGCGACCAGAACCCCACGCTGACGATGAACAGCGGGATGAAGCCGACCACCCGGATGCGCTCCACCTGCTCGATGCGCTTCGAGGAGAGGATGACGGCGAAGTAGACGATCGCGGCGATCGCGGTGACGAGGATCACGACGTCGGCGAGGTTGTCGGCGCGGATGACGCCGACGAGCACCAGCACGACGATCGCGACGATCCCGGCGGCGGCGATGAGGATCCAGCGGGTGAAGGCGGACCGGGGGAGCGGGTTGGGCACCGCACGTGCCGACTCCGGCAGGCTGCGCCGGCCGATCGAGTACTGGACGAGGCCGATCGCCATCCCGACCGCCGCGAGCCCGAAACCCCAGTGGAAGCCGAGGGTGGTCTGCAGGAGCCCCGTGAGGATCGGGCCCATGAACGCGCCCAGGTTGATGCCGAGGTAGAACAGTGAGAAGCCGGCGTCGCGGCGGACGTCCTGCTCGCTGTAGAGGGTGCCGACCACCGCGGTGGCGTTGGCCTTCAGGCCGCCGGAGCCGATGGCCACGAGGATGAGGCCGACGGCGACACCCGGGATGCCGGGCAGCAGGGCGAGCGCCACGTGCCCGGCCATGATGACGATGGCGCTGAAGAACAGCACCCGCTCCGGCCCCAGGACCCGGTCGGCGATCCAGGCGCCGAGGATCGTGGCGAGGTACACCGACCCGCCGTAGGCGCCCACGATGCCGGTCGCGACGGCCTTGTCGATGCCGAGGCCGCCCTCGGTGGCGGAGTAGTACAGGTAGATGAGCAGGATGCCCTGCATGCCGTAGAAGCTGAATCGCTCCCACATCTCGACGCCGAAGATGTGCGCCAGCGACCACGGCTGGCCGAAGAACCGGGTGTCTGACGGAGAGGCGGATGCGGGCACGCTGCCGCCCGCGGAGTTCGGGCTCATCCCATCAGGATATTGCGGTGCAGACTGGAAAAATGACGTGTGACCTGCCGGTCGGTATCCGGATGATCGAGGACATCGACGACGTGTTCGTCGCGGCCGCGGTACTCAGCGAGGTGTGGGGCGGCGACCGTACCGGCATGCCGCCGAACCTGCTGCGCGCACTCGCCCACAGTGGCAACTACGCGGCCGCCCTGTTCGACGGCGACCGCATGGTGGGCGCCTCGGTCGCCTTCTTCGCAGCCCCCGACGAGCGCTCGATGCACTCGCACATCACCGGCATCCTCCCCTCCCACCGCGGGCGGGGCCTCGGCCGCATGGTGAAGGACCATCAGCGGGAGTGGGCGCTCGGGCGGGGCGTCACGCGGATCACGTGGACCTTCGATCCGCTCGTGGCGCGGAACGCCCACCTGAACCTCGCGGTGCTCGGCGCGCGGGCGGTGTCGTACCTCGTGGACCACTACGGTCCGATGGACGACGGCGTGAACCGCGGCGACGAGAGCGACCGCATCCTCGTGTCCTGGGACCTGACCGCGCCCGCCGTGACCCCCGCGCCCGCCGCGGTCGCGGCGACGGTGGCGGTGCCGGAGGACATCGAGACGCTCCGCCGCGAGCATCCCGAAGAGGCCGCGCGGTGGCGGCACCGGCTGCGCGACGAGCTGGCCGCCCACGCGGACGCGGGCCTCGTGATCGGGGGTTTCGATGCAGCACACGGCGGCTACCTGCTCGTCCGCGCGTGACGCGCATGCCAGACTGAGCGCATGGAACGCACTGGGGCGGACGTCGCGACCGCGATCGCGAAGACCACTCCCGCTGCCCGTCGCCGCGACGCCGAGACGATGCACGCCCTGCTGGGGGATGTCACCGGGCGCGAGCCGGAGATGTGGAGCGGCGGGATCATCGGCTACGGGGCCTGTCACTACCGGTATCCGACGGGCACGCAGGGCTACTCGCCGGTCATCGGGTTCGCGCCCCGCAAGACCGCCCTGACCGTGTATCTGCTCGACGGCATCGGCACCCACGCGGAGGCGCTCGCCGGGCTCGGCCCGCACCGCACCGGCGTCGGATGCCTCTACTTCCCCGACCTCACGGTGGTCGACCTCGACCGGCTCCGCGAGGTGCTCACCACCTCGTACCGCAACATCCTCGCCGGCGCGTCCAGCGAGTACGCCGTCCTCACCCTCGTCGACTGAGCCCCGGCGCGGGGGCCCGGCGTCGGCCTCGGACCACCCCGGTGGTGACCGCGACGCCCGCGAGCAGCGTGACGCCGCCGATCAGTTCGGTCGTCGTCGGCGTCTCGCCGAGCACGAGCCAGGCGGTGGCGATCCCGACCGGCGGGACCAGCATGGTGAACGGCACGACGGCGGATGCGGGGTGCCGGGCCAGCAGCGTGTTCCAGATGCCGTAGCCGACCAGGCTCGCGAGCCACGCCGTGTACGCGGTCGACACCAGCTGCGTCGCGGTGAGGTGCGTGAGTGCGAAGGCGACCGCATCCGGACCGTCGACGGAGACGGACAGCGCGAGAAGCGGCAGGGGCACCACGAGCGCGGACCACACCGTCATCGACAGCCCGGAGCCGCGTCGTGCGCCGCCGGGCGACCCGCCGACTCGGCGGGCGATGACGTTGCCGATCGCCCATGACGCCGCCGCCGCGAGGGAGACGAGGAAGGCGAGGACGGGCGCGTGCGCGCCGCTCCCGGCGCCGACCACGACGAGGCCGGCGACGCCCACCAGCACGCCGAGTGCCTGCGATCGGGTGGGGACCTCCCGCAGCGCGAGCGCGGCGAACAGCACGGTGAACACGACCTGCGCCTGCAGTACGAGCGATGCAAGGCCCGCGGGCATCCCGAGGGCGAGGGCGGTGTAGAGCAGCCCGAACTGTCCGAGGCTCATGAACAGGCCGATGCAGAGGACGTCGCGCAGCGGGACCGCCGGGCGCGGCACGAAGAAGATCGCGGGCACGATCACCGCCGTGAACCGCAGCACGACGAACAGGAGCGGCGGCATCCCGGCGAGCCCGAGATCGATCACGACGAAGTTGACGCCCCAGATGACGGCGACGAGCGAGGCGGCAAGGGCGGCACGGGCTGGCATGCTCCAATGCTCAGCCCGGGAATCGTGCAGCACCAGCGCACGTTCCTTCACGCAACGCGGTGAGATCAGTGCATGATAGGGCGATGATCGATCTCTCCGCCGTCGATGCCCTCGTGGCGATCGCCCGCACCGGGACCGTCCATGCGGCAGCGGCGGACCTCGGGTTCACGCCGTCGGCTGTGTCCCAGCAGGTGAAGCGGCTCGAGCGCGACCTCGGCGCGCGGCTGCTCGATCGCGCCGGCCGTGGCGTCGTGCTCACGGCTGCCGGACGCCGGGTCGTCGAGGAGGGGCAGGCGCTGCGCGAGCGGGTGGAGTCCCTCCGCTCGCGGCTGCACGACGCGCAGGCCAGACCCACCGGCACGATCAGGCTCGGCACCTTCTCGACCGCGGTGCGCGGCATCCTCCCCGGCATGCTCACTGCGGTCCGCGCCGACTATCCCGACCTTCGGGTCACGGTGCAGGAGCAGGAGCCGTGGGATGCGGTGGCCGCGGTCGCCGCCGGCATCCTGGACATCGCGCTCGTCCACCACTGGGAGGGCGTGGGGCTGACGATGCCGCCGAGTCTGCGGAGCGAAGAGCTCTTCCGTGACGTGGCCGACGTCCTCCTGCCCGCGGACGACCCTCTTGCCACGAGCCCGTCGCTCACCCCGGCCCAGGTGCGCGACCGCATCTGGGCGTGCACGCCGGACGGCACCATCTGTTACGAGTGGTTCTGCCACATGTTCCGTGGCGAGCCGCAGCCGCCGCGCATCGACTTCCGGTGCCTCGAGTTCGCGTCGCAGATCGAGCTCGTGGCAGCGGGGCTCGCCGTCGCCCTGGTGCCGCGGCTGGGGCGCGGCGAGCTGCCGCACCGGGTCGTCGCGGTGCCGGTGCACGACCCGGTGCCGACCCGCCCGGTGACCCTCGTGTGGCGGGCCACCATGACGGAGGCGCCGGCGATCCGGGCGATCCGGGAACTGCTGCGCACGCGCTGAGGTCAGTGGACCGCGGGAGGCACGGCGAGCTGCGCGGTGACGAGGCCGCGCTCCCGGCTCACGATCTGCGCACGCCCCGGGATCGAGGGCACGGGCTTCACCCGCCCGATCAGTGCGCCCTCCTCGGGGTTGCCGCCGAGGAGGATGCCGGTCACGCCGAGGTCGGTGAACCGCTGGATGATCGGGTCGTACGCGGCACGGCTCGCGCCGCCCGCACGCCGGGTGAGGATCACGTGCAGCCCGAGGTCCCCCGCCTGCGCGAGGAGGGGCTGCAGCACGGCCAGCGGGTTGCCCTGGCTGGTGGCGACCAGGTCGTAGTCGTCGACCAGGATGAAGCCCTCCGCGCCCTGCCACCAGCTGCGCTCCTTCAGCTGCCGCGGGGTGACGTCGGGACCCGGGATGCGGCCGGAGAAGAACGCCGCGAGCTCCGACAGCCCGCCGGTCGCGAGCTCGTGGGAGGTGAGGTAGGCGCCGAGGTAGTCCTCCGGGATCTCGCCGAGGAGCGCCCGCCGGTAGTCGACGACGAAGATCTTCGCCTCCGTGGGTCCGTACAGCCGGGTGATCTCATGCGCCACGCCGCGCAGGAACGAGGACTTCCCCATCCCGGCGTCGCCGTACAGGTACAGGTGCGACTCCGACCGCAGGTCGATGCCGAACGGGGCGAGCTGCGCCTCGTCGACGCCCAGCAGCATCCGCCGATCCGCCGGGTCGGCCTGCGCCCGCAGCGCTTCGAGCGTGAGGTGCTCCGGGAGCAGCCGCAGCTTCGGTGCGGCCGGGCCCTGCCACGCGTCCCGGATGCGGGCGATCATGGCGTCCACCCCGTCGACGAGGCTGCCGGCGCTGCTGTCGCCGTCGATCCGCGGGAGCGCGGTGAGCATCTGCAGGCGGGCGGGGCTGAGCCCGCGGCCGGGCTGCCCCGCCGGGACGTTCGCGGCCTGCTTGCGGTCGATCTCGGAATCGGTCGGGTCGCCGAGTCGCAGCTCGAGCCGGGTCTGGATGAGGTCCTTGAGCCCTGCCCGGATCTCCAGCCAGCGGTTCGCGGTGATGACCACGTGCACCCCGAAGCTGAGCCCCCGGGCCGCGATGGTCTGCACGCGGGTCTCCAGCGCCTCGTACTCGGTGCGCAGCGTCGCCCAGCCGTCGACGACCAGGAACACGTCGCCGTACCCGTCGTCGACCAGGCCCTGTGCCCGGCGCTGCCGGTAGGTGTCGATGGAGTCCACGCCGTTGGCGCGGAAGTACTGCTCGCGGGCGTCGATGATCGACTCCACCTCGGCCACGGTGCGCCGCACCGCCTCCGCCTCGGTGCGGGTCGCGACGCCTGCGACGTGCGGATGCCGCTGCAGCCCGGTGAAGCTGCCGCCGCCGAAGTCCAGCACGTAGAACTGCGCCTCGAGCGGCGTCGTGACCAGTGCCAGGGCGGAGACGAGGGTGCGCGCCAGGGTCGACTTGCCGCTCAGCGGCGTGCCGACGATCGCCACATGCCCGGCCGCGCCGCCGAGCGAGACCACGAGCTGTTCGCGGCGCTGCTCCAGCGGCACGTCTACGATGCCGAGCGGCACGGTGAGGGCGCCGGCTGCGCGCCAGGTGGGGGAGACGAGGCCGAGCCGGGGGTCGACGGTGAGATCCGGCAGCAGCTCGTCGAGGGTCGCCGGGTCCGCCAGCGGCGGCAGCCACACCTGGTGCGCGGCGGGGCCGCGCCCCGCCATCCGCTCGACCGCGATCTGGAAGGTCGAGCGTTCCTCCACCACGGCGGGCGCGTCCGCCTCGACGGGCGCCGCGGGCTCGGCCACCGGGTCCAGCGGCTGCGCGGCGGCGGTGAACAGCTCGATCCGGGCGGCGCCGTCGACACCGGCGCCCTGCCGCTCCGGCGCGCGGCGGAGCGCGGTCTTCGGCCGCCCCGACACGTACGCGGCTTTGAACTGCACCAGGTTCTCGGTGTCGGCCTTGAGGTAGCCCACGCCGGGCTCCTGCGGCAGCGTGTACGCGTCGGGGGTGCCGATGATGGTGCGCGATTCCGCCGCGGAGAACGTGCGCAACCCGATCCGGTACGACAGGTAGGTGTCGAGGCCCCGGAGCTTCCCCTCCTCGAGGCGCTGGGAGGCCAGGAGCAGGTGCACCTGGAGCGACCGGCCGACGCGGCCGATGTTGATGAAGCTCTCCACGAACTCGGGCTTCGCCGCGAGGAGTTCCGAGAACTCGTCGGCCACGATGAGCAGGGCGGGGAGGGGTGCGAGGTCGGTGCGCCCGCCGCGGCGGGCCTTCTCGTAGTCCGACACGTTCGCGAAGTTGCCCGCCGCGCGCAGCAGCTCCTGCCGGCGGACGATCTCACCCTGCAGCGCGTCCTGGAACCGGTCCACCAGGGCGAGTTCGCTGCCGAGGTTCGTGATGACCGCCGAGACGTGCGGCATCCCCGCCATCCCGGCGAACGTCGCACCGCCCTTGAAGTCCACGAGCACGAAGTTCAGCTGCTCGGGGGAGTGGGTCAGCGCGAGCGCGAGCACCAGCGTGCGCAGCACCTCGGACTTGCCGGAGCCGGTCGCGCCGATCATGACGCCGTGCGGGCCCATGCCCTGCTGCGCGGCCTCCTTCAGATCCAGCACGAGCGGTGCGCCGTCTGCCGTCTGCCCGATGGGCACGCGCAGCCGATCGCGTTCGAGCCGGCCGGCCCATGCGCGGTCGAAGTCCACCTCGCGGACGTCCGGCAGCCCCAGCAGTTCGACGAGTTCGCGCTGCCCCTGCTGCGCGCCGTCGGTCTCGGTCGCGACGCTCGGCCCCGCCGAGAGGGGCATGAGTCGGCGGGCGGCGGCCTCGACCTCGGCGAAGGATGCGGTGTCCGCCGTGAACGGCACGGCACCCGCGGCGAGGTCGATGAGTTCCGCGCGCCCGTCCGCAGCATCCGCCGCGGGGAGCGCGATGCGCAGGACGTCGGGGTTCTCCAGCTCCGCCCAGCGGCTGGGCAGCTCCAGCACCGTGACCCCCAGCATCCCCTCGTCACCGACGACGGGGTCGCCGATGGGGAGGCGCACCCCGTCGACCACGAGGATGACGTGCGGCGTGATCCCGCCGCCACGGGCGAACCGTGGCCGTTCCCGGAGCCCCGCCGGCAGGAGCGCTTCGAGCTCATCGAGCGACGAGGCGATCATGCGCGCGGGACCGAGCCGATCCTCGCCGCGGGCGGACAGCGCGTGCGGCAACCACTTCACCCAGTCCCAGGCCGGCTGCTGTGCGGGGCCGGCGAGGATCGCGACGACCACGTCCTCCGGGTCGTGCAGGGTCGCCACTCCCGCGACCATGGAACGCGCGAGCGCGCGCGCCGCCTCCTCGTCCGGGCCGACGATCTCGATCTTCGCGTGGTCGGTGAGCCGCACGCCGAGGGGCAGGTCCGGCTGGATCTCGTGCGTGAGCATGAACCGGTGCGCGGCGGATGCGGCGACCGGGTCCAGCTGGGCGAGCGGCGGCAGTTCCGGGGCCTCCAGCGTGACGCACAGCGGCTGGTCGGAGGTACCGATCCGGGTGAGCAGGAAGTGCTCGTCGCCCGGATGGCGCTCCCACACGCGCGTGCGCTCCTCGGCGATGAACGGGAGTGCGGCCGGCGCGGGCGTCACCCACGCGCCGTGGCGGCGCTGCTTCTTCGCGGCGGTGCGGACCGTTTCGCGCAGTTCGCCGAGGTAGGCCAGGTACTCCCGCCGGTTGCCGAGCACCTGCGCGGTGCGCTGCGCGCGCTGGCGCCAGCCGTTCACCGCGACGAAGCCGAGCGAGGAGAGGAGGAACATCCCGCCGGTGATGAACCCGGTGGGGCCCGCGTTCGAGATCGTCACCATGACGATCGCGCCGACGCTGCCGAGCATCGGCAGGAGTGAGGTGAGCAGGCTGCTGCCGCCCTCGTTCGGCACGAGTTCGGGCGGGGGCTGCACGACGATGCGCCCGCTCGGGACGGTCGGCGGGGCGAGACGCGGTCCCTTGCTCACGGGGCTCCCATCAGTCGGCTCACGGTGAAGGTGCGGTCGCCCATGCGGACCCGCATGTCCTCGTCCATCCGCACGCGCAGCCCCGGCGGGACGGACCGGACGCTGCCGTCGTCGTCGACCAGCTCGGTGCCGTTGGTCGAGTCGAGGTCGGTGACCCAGAGCCCGCCCCGGTCGTACTCGAGCCGCAGGTGGTCCTTCGAGACACCCGCGTCGGGGTCTTCCACGGTGATCGCGACGTCGTTCGGCTCGGTCGGCTCCGGGTTCCGGCCGAGCACCGCCGCGTGGCGCAGGCTCAGCCGCTCGCGCTGCCCGGTGTCGAAGACGAGCAGCAGCGCGCCGGTGGCATCCTCCGGGCGACCGGATGCGGCAGGCTCCTGCGGCGCCGGCTGCGGCGCACCCC
>JAEZSU010000270.1 GCA_023421635.1 Actinomycetes bacterium
GGGCCGGCGTGGGCGCACCGCCTGTTCGTCGCGCCGAGCGTGCTGGCCCTCCTCGTCCTGGGTCTGTACCCGCTCGTGTTCATCGTCGCGGCGGCGTTCACCGACTCCTCGCTCGGCAAGCCCTTCCAGTCCTTCGTCGGGCTCGAGACCTTCGCCTCGGTGCTCGCGGACGCCGACATCACCGCATCCCTCTGGCGCTCGGTCGGCTACGCGCTCGGCGTCTCGGCCGCGAGCCTCGCGCTCGGGGTGGTCGCCGCGCTCGCCCTGCAGGGCGCGGTGCGCTCCGGCTCCCTCGTCCGGACGCTGCTGCTGCTGCCACTCATCACGCCGCCGGTCATCGTCGGCACGCTGTGGAAGCTCATCTACAACCCCGGCGGCGGGCTGCTCGCCACCGTGCTCGGGTTCTTCGGCGCCCCGCGCGACGCCATCGCGCCGCTCTCATCGACCACCTGGGCGCTCCCCGGCATCGCACTCGCCGACGTGTGGGAATGGACCCCGCTCGTCGCGCTCCTCGTGTTCACGGCGCTGCTGGCGCAGGACCCGGTGACGATCGAGGCCGCACGGCTCGACGGCGCGCACGGGTGGCGGCTGTTCCGCTCGATCACGCTGCCGGCGATCGCCGGCGTCGTCGCAGCCGCCTTCTTCATCCGCCTGGTGCTGTCGTTCAAGGTGTTCGACCTCGTGTTCATGATGACCTCCGGCGGGCCCGGACAGGCGACCACGACCACCTCCTACGTCATCTACCAGGCCGCGTTGCGGGAGTTCGACGTCGGGAAGGCGGCGGTCGTCACGCTGCTGCTCGCGGTCGTCGTCACCGTCGTCACCATCCCCGTCGTCGCCGTCACCCGGAAGCTGCAAGCCAAGCATGAGTGAGACCGTCCGCATCCCCCGCCGCACGCTCGACCACCGCGGCGTGCTGGCCACGACCGTGCTGACGGTGCTGCTCCTCTTCTTCACGGCGCCGCTGCTGTACCTGGTGTCGGTGTCGCTCATGGGCCGCAACGAGACCGGCCAGGGTGTGCTGCTGCCGGCCGTGCCGCAGTGGTCGAACTGGGCCGAGGTGCTCACCGGGTCCGATCTGCTGCACGGCATCCTGAACTCCCTCGTGGCCGCGGTCGGGGGCGCCGTGCTGACCCTCGCACTGTCCCTGCCTGCGGCGTGGGCGATCACGCGCTACCGCACCGGCGGGCGGACCCTCGCCGCGACGATCATGAGCCCGTGGCTGCTGCCGCCGATCGTCGCCGTGGTGCCGCTGTTCACCCTGCTGCGCGTCCTCGGCCTGAACAACACCCTCCTCGGGCTCACCCTGCTCTACGCGCTCGTGAACATCCCGGTCGCGATCTGGCTGCTCGAAGGGTTCGTGCGAACGCTCCCGGTCGAGATCGAGGAGGCGGCGCGGATCGACGGCGCCGGGTCGTTCCGGGTGCTCTTCTCGGTCGTGGTGCCGCTCGTGGCGGCCGCGCTCGTGGCGATCGGGATCATCGTAGCGGTGTTGAACTACAACGAGTTCCTGCTCGCCACGTTCCTCACCCAGAGCCCCGATGCGCAGACGCTGCCGGTCGTGCTGTCGATGTTCTACGGCGAGCGCACCCCGCACTACGGCAAGATCGCCGCCGCGTCCGTCATCGGGGTGCTGCCGGTGTTCGCCGCCGCCGTGTGCTTCCAGCGGTGGCTCGTCGGCGGGCTCACGAACGGCGCCGTCCGCTGACGTGCACCTGCCGCGCCCCCTCCCCCGCCGCGGACGGGGCGGATGCGGGGCCGTCGGGGCCGAGCCGAAGCCACGCGGCGACGAAGACGACGAGGCCCACCACGAGCCCTGCGATGACCCACAGCACGATGAGGTAGTCGACCCAGGACCCGATGGGCGGGTTGCCGGGGAGGAAGTTCCGGAGCGGAATGGTGGCGAACAGCATCGCGCCGATCCAGCTCATCATCGTCGCCTCGACCTTCCGCCTGCCGCGGAAGACGGTGAGCGCGACCGTGAGCACGAGCACCGGCATCACCACCATGAGCGAGAGCAGCACGATGCCGAAGGCGACCGTGGAGCCAGAGCGCGTCGCCTCCAGCCTCATGCCGGGGACCTCGATCACCTCGTCGCCGGTGTCGTACGTCGCACCGATGTCGACCGTCTCCGCCTCGATGTCCCACCCCGGCACCCGGCCCGCCCCGGTGATCGCGGTGGGGAGGGGATCGAGGTCGCCGTCGCCGTCCAGATCCGCCACGGCGACCACGACGGTCGTGACGGTGTAGGTGTCGAAGGGCCAGCGCTCGATGGCGCCCTCTGCGAGGAACTCCACCTGCGCCGGGGACAGCACCTGGCTCTCGCTGTAGTCGATCGTGCGAGTGCCGTCGCCCCCGCTCACGAGCACGGAGAAGTCGGATGCGGCCACGACGTTCTCACCGACCGTCTCGTCCGCGGCGGTCTTCACGGGCAGGAGCGAGCCCACGATGCGGTTGGTCCCGGTGTCGACCCGCTCCGGCGTGAGCTGCAGCACCACGTCGCCGTCCGCCGCGTCCTGGCGCACCGCGACGTCGCCGCTCGACGCGTACAGGGCCACGACGATCGCGTAGACGACCGCGACGAGCGCGACCACGGTGATCGGGAGCACGCGACGGCGGATACGGGGGCTCGTCGGGCTCACGCTGTCAGTGTGGCAGAGCGACCGTCAGCCCGCGAGGAACGCGCCACGGACGATGACGGGCCCCGGCGCGGTGTCCGGGCCCGTCGATCGGCACGGCTCAGGCGAACGGGTTCGGCGTGAGCGTGTACTTCGTCTGGAGGTACTCGTGGATGCCCTCGGCACCGCCCTCGCGGCCCAGGCCCGAGAGCTTCCAGCCGCCGAAGGGCGCGGCCGCGTTGGAGACCACGCCGACGTTGAGGCCCATCATCCCGGTCTCGAGCCGCTCGATCATGCGCTGCCCGCGGGCGAGGTTCTCGGTGTACACGTAGGAGACGAGGCCGTACTCGGTCGAGTTCGCGAGCTCGACGGCCTCGTCCTCGGTGTCGAACGGGACGATGGCCAGCACCGGGCCGAAGATCTCCTCGCGGAGGATCTCGCTGCCGGCGGGCACGTCGGAGATCACGGTCGGCTCGAAGAAGGAGCCGGCGCCGTCGATGGGCTTGCCGCCGGCACGGAGGGTCGCACCGCGTGAGACCGCGTCGTCGACGAGCGACTTCGCCTTGGCGACCGCGCGGTCGTCGATGAGCGCGCCGATCGTGACGCCCTCCTCGGTGCCGCGGCCGATGGTGAAGCCGTTCACGCGCTCGGTGACGCGGCGGGCGAACTCCTCGGCGACCGAACGGTGCACGATGAAGCGGTTGGCCGCGGTGCACGCCTGCCCGATGTTGCGGAACTTCGCCGCGATCGCGCCCTCCACGGCCTTGTCCAGGTCGCCGTCCTCGAACACGACGAACGGGGCGTTGCCGCCCAGCTCCATCGAGGTGCGCAGCACACCGTCCGCAGCCTGCTTGAGCAGCTGCTGGCCGACGGGGGTGGAGCCGGTGAAGGAGAGCTTGCGCAGCCGCGGGTCGCGGATGATCGCCTCGGAGACGGGGCCGGTCTGCGTCGTGGTGATGACGTTCACGACGCCGTCGGGCAGTCCCGCATCCTGCAGGAGCTTCACGAAGAAGAGCGTGGTGAGCGGGGTGAGCGTCGCAGGCTTGACCACGACCGTGCAGCCGGCGGCGAGGGCCGGGGCGATCTTGCGGGTGGCCATCGCCAGCGGGAAGTTCCACGGGGTGATGAGGTAGCAGGGGCCGACCGGATGCTGCGTCACGATCATGCGGCCGGTGCCCTCGGGGTTCGCGCCGTACCGGCCCTGCACGTGCGCGGCCTCCTCGCTGAACCAGCGCAGGAACTCGCCACCGTAGGCGACCTCGCCGCGCGCCTCCGCGATGGGCTTGCCCATCTCGATGGACATCAGCAGCGCGAAGTCCTCCTTGCGCTCCTGCAGCAGGTCGAAGGCGCGGCGCAGCAGCTCGGCGCGCTCGCGCACCGGCGTCGCGGCCCACGCCGGGAACGTCTCCGCCGCCGCGTCCATCGCCGCGGTGCCGTCGGCCACCGACGCGCTCGCGATCGTCTTGATCGTCGCGCCCGTCGCGGGGTCCTGCACGGTCAGGGTCGCGCCGCCCTCTGCGGACCGCCACTGCCCGCCGATGAACAGGCCTTCGGGCACCTCGGCCAGCAGCGCGCTCTCGCGGTTCTCAGTCATCGGGACTCCCTCGTCGTCACGGGATGCGGCCGCATCCCTCCCAACAGATCGTATATGATCCACGTCGGCATCGCATTCATTCTCGCCGCGGCCTCGCGCCCTGTCACCGTCCACCGGGGCGAACGGCCACCGCCCTGGCCACCCGCACGGCCACCCGCACACGGGTCGTATACTCGGCTTGTCCGGCACGCCCCCCAGTCGCCGGTGCTCGAAAAATGGGCACGCAGCCGTCCACCGTGACGCGCGAGACACATACGGCCTCATCATCCGTTCCGTCT
>JAEZSU010000025.1 GCA_023421635.1 Actinomycetes bacterium
CCGCGGTCGCCTTGGCGAGCTGCTCGACCGTCGTCGGCAGGCTCCAGGGGATGGTCAGCGCCGTCGGCGAGATCGCATCGATGTTCTCCGCGCCCACGATCGCTCCGACGGCGCCCTTGGCGACGGCGGGGATCAGCTGGGTGCGGCTGGAGGTGAGGAACGTGTCGAGCGCCTCCTCGTCGGCGACCTGCGTGAAGACCACCTCGGCGTCGATCGTGTCGAGGTTCTCGGCGCTCACCGTCGTGTAGAACGTGGACGAACCGTCGTCGAGGTCGGTGACGGACGCGGGCGTGACGAAGCCGAGATCCTCGAGGATCTCCACCCGGGGGTCGGCCGGCAGGTAGAGGTAGAACGTGTCGACGTCGTCGGCGGCGTACGCGATCGTGGTGCCGTCGAACTCGGGGTGGGCCGCCGCCTGGTCCGCGATCTGCCCGTCGAGGTCGTCGATGAGCGCCGATGCCTCGTCCTCGAGCCCGAGGGCGCGGCCGGTGTCGGTGATCACGTCGCGCCACGGCGTCGCCCAGAGCGCCTCCTCGGGCGCGAGGACGGGGATGCCGGCACCGGTCACGGCGTCGTACTCCTCCCGGGTCAGCCCCGAGTAGGAGGCGATGAGCACATCCGGGTCCGTGGCGAGGAGCGCCTCGACGGACAGTTCGTAGCTCGAGTTGTCGAGGAGCACCGGCTCGGGGCCGCCGAGGTCCTCGATCGCCTGCTCCACCCACGGGGTGATCCTGTCCTCGCCCCCGCCGTAGTCGTCCGAGGGGATGGCCACCGGTACGACGCCGAGCGCCAGCACCGCATCCGTGGCGCCCCAGCCCCACGTCGCGACGCGCTCGGGCACGGTGTCGATCGTGGTCTCGCCGTAGATGTGCTCGAAGGTGACGGGGAAGCCGTCGGCCACGCCCGCGTCGGCCGCGTCGCCCGCGGTACCGGCGGGTCCGCCTGCGCATCCGCTCAGGGCGAGGCCGCCCGCGACGACGAGCGCCACGGCGGCGCTCCATCTGGAGAGTGTGGACATCGGTGGTGTTCCTTTCGGTGGGGTCAGGCCGGATCGACGGCGGCGTGGGCGCCACCGGGGATCGGGATGATCAGGGGTGTGTCGGTCAGCGGATCGGGCATCACGAGTGCGTCCAGCCCGAACGCCTCTGCCACCACCTCGGTCGTGAGCACGTCGGCAGGTGCACCCTGGGCGACGATGCGGCCCTCGCACATGACGATCAGTTCGTCCGCGTACCGTGCGGCGAGGTTGAGTTCGTGCAGGACGGCGATGATCGTGGTGCCGGCGGTGCGGTTGAGTTCGCGCAGCAGGTCGAGCACCTCGATCTGATGACTGAGGTCGAGGAACGTGGTGGGCTCGTCCAGGAGCAGGATGCGGGGCTCCTGCGCGAGCGCCATCGCGATCCACACCCGCTGCCGCTGCCCGCCGGACAGGTCGCCGACCGGCCGGTCCGCGAGTGCAGCGACGCCGGTCATCGCCATGGCGGCGTCGACGCGTTCGCTGTCGTGGCTGCTCCAGCGCTGGAAGATGCCGCGGTGCGGGTGCCTGCCGCGGGAGACGAGTTCGGCCACCGTCAGGCCGTCGGGGGCGGAGGGCTGCTGCGGCAGCAGGCCGACGGCGCGTGCGAACCGGCGCCGTGGGAGGGTGGCGACGTCGGTCTCGTCGAGCGTGACCGTGCCCGCCTGCGGCGGATGCACGCGGGCCAGCGCGCCGAGCAGCGTCGACTTCCCGCACGCGTTCGCGCCGATGACCATGGTGATCCGCCCCGGCGCGAACTCGACGTCCAATCCGTCGATCACGCGCCGGTCCGCATATCCCGCCGCGAGGCCGTTCGCCCGCAGGACGGGCATGGCATCCGAAGTCATAGCTGGCGTCCCTTCGACGTCGCGAGCAGCCACAGCAGGAAGACCGCCCCGAGTGCGCCGGTGACGACGCCCACCGGCAGGCTGTAGCCGGGCAGCGCGTACTGGGCGAGGAGATCCGCCCCCACGAGGAGACCGGCGCCGACGACTGCGCTGGTGCCGACGGCGATGGCGCCGTGGCCGAGCAGGGGACGGGCGATCGCCGGTGCGCAGAGCGCGATGAACGAGATCGGGCCGACGAAGGCACAGGTCGCGGCGGTGAGGAGCACCGCGGTGAGCACCGTGACGATCCGGACCATCCCGGGACGCACCCCGAGCGAGGATGCGGTCTCCGGCCCCATCTGCGCGATGGGGAGCCACCGCGCGCACAGGACGACGACCGGTGCGCACACGAGCGCCACCACCGCGATCACGGCGACGTTCCACCAGGGGCTGGAGGCGAGGCTGCCGGTGAGCCAGACGAGCGCGTTCTGCGCGAGTTCGAGCTTCGCGCGCACCATGAGATAGCCGGTCACCGACGTGCACAGGAAGGCGACGCCGACCCCCGCGAGCACCAGCCGATAGCCGCCGTCGTTCCGGTGGTGCCCGGCCAGGAGCAGGAACGCGGCCACGAGGGCGCCGCCCGCGAACGCGAACAGCGCGAGCAGCGGGCCCCCGATGCCGAGGATCAGCAGCCCGAAGACGGCGGCCGCGCCGCTCCCTCCGCTGATGCCGAGCAGGTCGGGGCTGGCGAGCGGGTTCCGCAGGAGCGCCTGGAGCAGCGCGCCCGCGACCCCCAGGCACGCGCCGACGAGGACGCCCATCGCCAGCCGCGGAAGCCGCACCTGCTGGACGACGTAGGTCTCGAGCCGGTCGCCGCCGCCCCACAGCGTCCGCCACAGGTCGAGGGGCGCGATCGCGTACTCCCCCACCGACAGTGCGACGATCGCCAGGAGCAGGAGCGCCACGGCGCAGGCGGCCACGACCGACAGCCGGCGCCGGGCGCTCCGTCCGCGGACGAGCGTGACGGACGGCGCCGCGCGGACGTTCGTGACCGCGCTCACAGTGCCACCTGCCGGCGGCGCAGAACGAGGGCGATGAGAACGGGCGCGCCGACGAAGGCGACGACGAGGCCCGCCTGGATCTCACCGGGCGGCGCGGCGACGCGGCCGAGGACGTCGGCGACCACCAGCACCGCGGCACCGAGCGGCGCGCCGACCAGCATGAGATCGCGGTGATCGCCGCCGGCCACGGCGCGGACGAGGTGCGGGATGACGAGGCCGACGAACACGATGGGTCCTGCGATGGCGGTTGCGGCGCCGCTCAGCAGGACGGTGGCGATGATGCCGAACGCACGGGTGCGTGCCACATGATGGCCGAGCGCGGTGGCGGTCTGCTCGCCGAGGGCGAGCAGGTCGAGGCCCCTCGCACAGCCGAACGCGAACACCACCCCGACCGCGATCGGCAGCAGCACGAGCACGACCGTGTCGAGGCCGCGGGCGGTGAGTCCGCCGACCTGCCAGTACCGGAACACGTCGAACGCGCGCACGGACGTGACGAGGATCAGGGTGGTGATCGCGGTGAGGCCCGCGGTCACCGCGGCGCCGGTGAGCGCGAGCTTGGCGGGATTCCCGCTGTCGGGCCCGCGCGTGCCGACGAGCGCCACCACGAGCGCGGCGACCGCCGCCCCGAGGAACGCGAACCACACGAAGCCGCTCGCCCGGGTGATCCCGAACACCGTGATGGCGGTGAGCACGGCGACCGAGGCGCCCGCGTTGATGCCGAACAGGCCGGGGTCCGCGAGCGGGTTGCGGGTCAGTCCCTGCATGAGGGTCCCCGCCAGCGCGAGCGACGCACCAGCCAGCACGCCGATCACGGTGCGCGGCACTCGCTGGTCGAGCACGACCGTGTGGTCGGGCGACGCGGCGTCCGGATGCAGGAGCGCGTCGACGACCACCGGCAGCGGGATGGCCCTCGCCCCGATCGCGAGACTCAGCGCGACCGCGAGCACGAGGAGCACGACCGCCACGACGAGCGCCGTGTACACCCGCGGTCGGCGAGCGGATGCGGTCATTCGGTGCGTTCCGCCTGTCCCGCGCGCCAGTACCCCATGAATGCCACGCGCCGGCGGTCCACGCCCTGTTCGGAGACCAGCATGCGGCGCAGCGCCTTGATGGTCGCGGCCTCCCCCGCCATCCAGGCGTAGAACTCCCCGTGGCCGTCTTCAGGGCTCTCCCACAGCAGCTCACGGTCGACGTCGATGTCGGCGAGCTCCTGCGTGCGAGGGGCCGCAGCCGCCGCCAGCAGGTCAGCGGCACCCGCCGCCCAGTCTGCGGCGGCAGCGCGCAGGCGTTCGCCGTGGGCACGGCCCTCGCGCGGGAGCCAGGAGACGGTCGCGGTCTCCGGCGCCGCCACCGGGAGGGCGTCCGCGGCGGTCGGGACCTCGATGAACGCATCGACCGCATGGCCGGCGTCGAGCCCCTCGAGGATGCCGCAGATCGCGGGAGCGGCCGTCTCGTCGCCGACGAGGAGGATGCGGGTGGCGGTGCCAGGGTGGAAGTCGACGCCGCCTGCGGCCTGGGGCGAGCGACGGTCGGGCCCGACGATGACGAGCTGCTGCCCGACCGAGGCCTGTTCCGCCCATGCGCCTGCGGGTCCCGCGTCGTGGTGGACCACGAAGTCGACCTCGACCTGCGCGTACTCGTGCAGGAGGCGACGCACCGTGTAGGTGCGGAACGGGTTGCGGGTGGCATGCGGGAGCGCGCGCCACCGGTCGTACCAGTCGCCGGCGCCCGCCTGCTGCCCGATGTCGGCGAAGGAGCCGTCCGCATTCGGCAGGAGGACCTTGATCCGCTGGTCGCCGCCGGCCGAACCGAAGTGCTCGAACTCGGGACCCGTGAACGTGACACGGACGAAGCTGGGGCTCAGCCTGCGGACCGCGACGACCTCTGCGAGGTACGGGCGGTACGCGGGGCGGACTGCGACGGCGATTGTGGGCACACTTTAGGGTAGCCTCACCTACCTTCGGCGTCCAGTCATCCGTGGTGCTCTGTCACACCAGCGCACCGATCCGGCGCACCGCCTCGGTGAGGACCTCCGGCGAGCAGCCGACGTTGATGCGCACGTGACCCGTGCCGCCGTACCCGAAGTCCGGACCCTGCTGGAGCGCGACCTTGGCGTCACGGAGGATCCTGGCGGCGGGATTCTCCCCCCACCCGAGATCCGACAGGTCGACCCAGGCGAGGTAGCCCGCTTGCGGGATGCGGAACCGCGCGGCGGGCAGGTGTTCGGCGAGGAGCGTCGCGAGCAGGGCATGGTTCGCCGCGATCGCGGCCTGCGCGGCATCCAGCCACGGGTCGCTGTCCGGGGAGAACGCCGCGGCACCCGCCAGCGCGCCGAACAGCCCCGTGCGCCAGAAGACCTCGGGCGGCATGGCGCGCACGGTCGCGGTGGTGCCGGGATCGGCCGTCACCATCAGGGCGCACTTGAGTCCGGCCAGATTGAAGGCCTTGCTGGCCGAGGTCACCGCGTAGCCGACGGTAGCGGCGGCCTCCGAGGCGGAGAGGAACGGTGTGAACCCTGCCTCGGGCGGCGCCAGCGGTGCGTGGATCTCGTCGCTGACGACGACGGCGCCGTATGCCTGCGCGAGCTCGGCCAGCCGTGCCAGGATCGCCCGCGGATGCACGGTGCCGGTGGGGTTGTGCGGATTGCACAGCAGGATGGCACGCGCACCACCAGCGAACGCCGCCTCGATGCCGTCGAGGTCGAGCGCGAAGCCCGCGTCGGATTCGAGCAGAGGAACCGGTTCGACGACGGCGCCCGCCTCGGGGATGCAGATCGAGAACGGCGGGTACACCGGCGGCGTGATGACCACCCGGTCCCCCGGGTTCGTCACGCGGCGCAGGATCTCGACGACGCCCATCATGACGTCGCCGGTGGTGTGGATGCCGGTCGGGTCCGGCGTCCACCCGTACCGGCGCGTCGCGAAGCCGACGTACGCCCCGCGGATGCCGGGGTCGTCGGGCGTGTACCCGGTGTCGCCGAGCGCGACCGCATCCGCCAGTGCCTGCTGCACGGCGGGCGCGAGCGGGTAGTCCGTCTCCGCCACGAACAGCGGCAGCACGTCCTCCGGGAAGGCGCGCCACTTCACGCTCCGACGACGACGCAGCTGATCCAGCGGCAGGGCCTGGAGGGGTGCGGTGGTCATCCGGCGATCCTCACCACGGGCGAGGCTCAGATCGCGAAGCCGAGGGCGCGCATCATGTCGCGCCCGTCGTCCGTGATCCGCTCCGGGCCCCACGGCGGCATCCACACCCAGTTGATGCGGAAGCGCTCCACCACCTCGTCCAGCGCCTGGGCGGTCTGCTCCTCGAGCACGTCGGTCAGCGGGCAGCCGGCCGAGGTGAGGGTCATGTGGATGACGAGGGCGTCGTTCTCGTCATCCCAGGCGAGATCGTAGATGAGGCCGAGGTCGACGACGTTGATCCCGAGCTCGGGGTCCATGACGTCCTTGAGCGCCTCGGTGACCTCGTCGTACTTCTCCG
>JAEZSU010000072.1 GCA_023421635.1 Actinomycetes bacterium
GGCGCGGGGCGCGGGCGTGCGGAGGCACGGGGGCGGCGCGCGGCGGAGGGCGGGAGCGCGCGCGGGGCGGCGCGTCAAGGGGGCGGGGATGCATCCGCCTACGGCGAACACGGCCGTTCGGTTCCCGGATGCTGGTTAGCCTCGATGTACGGCGCCAGAAGTGCGCCTGGAGGAGTCGACATGTTCGAGAGATTCACGGACCGAGCCCGTCGTGTGGTCGTCCTCGCCCAGGAAGAGGCGAAGATGCTCAACCACAACTACATCGGGACGGAGCACATCCTGCTCGGCCTGATCCACGAGGGTGAGGGCGTCGCCGCGAAGGCCCTGGAGTCGCTCGGCATCTCGCTCGACGCCGTCCGCGAGCAGGTGCAGGACATCATCGGCCAGGGGCAGCAGCAGCCCACCGGCCACATCCCCTTCACGCCGCGCGCGAAGAAGGTGCTGGAACTGTCCCTGCGCGAGGCGCTGCAGCTCGGCCACAACTACATCGGCACCGAGCACATCCTGCTCGGCCTCATCCGCGAGGGCGAGGGCGTCGCCGCCCAGGTGCTCGTGAAGCTCGGCGCCGACCTGAACAAGGTCCGCCAGCAGGTCATCCAGCTGCTCTCGGGCTACCAGGGCAAGGAGACCGCCGGCGTCGCAGCCGGCCCCGGCGAGCAGTCCTCGCAGGCCGCGCAGGGCGGGTCCGCCGTGCTCGACCAGTTCGGCCGCAACCTCACCCAGGCCGCGCGCGACAACAAGCTCGACCCGGTCATCGGGCGCGAGAAGGAGATCGAGCGGGTCATGCAGATCCTCTCCCGCCGCTCCAAGAACAACCCCGTCCTCATCGGCGAGCCCGGCGTCGGCAAGACCGCCGTCGTCGAGGGGCTCGCGCAGGCGATCGTCAAGGGCGAGGTGCCCGAGACGCTGAAGGACAAGCAGGTCTACTCCCTCGACCTCGGCTCGCTCATCGCCGGGTCCCGCTACCGCGGCGACTTCGAGGAGCGCCTGAAGAAGGTCACGAAGGAGATCCGCACCCGCGGCGACATCATCGTCTTCATCGACGAGATCCACACCCTCGTCGGTGCGGGTGCCGCCGAGGGCGCCATCGACGCGGCCTCGATCCTGAAGCCGCTGCTGGCCCGCGGCGAGCTGCAGACCATCGGCGCCACGACGCTCGACGAGTACCGCAAGCACTTCGAGAAGGATGCTGCGCTGGAGCGCCGCTTCCAGCCGATCCAGGTGGCAGAGCCCAGCCTCCCCCACGCGATCAACATCCTGAAGGGCCTGCGCGACCGCTACGAGGCGCACCACAAGGTGCAGATCACGGACGGCGCCATCGTCGCCGCCGCGAACCTCGCCGACCGCTACATCGCCGACCGCTTCCTGCCGGACAAGGCCATCGACCTGATCGACGAGGCCGGCGCCCGCCTCCGCCTCAGCATCCTGTCCAGCCCGCCGGAGCTGCGCGAATTCGACGAGAAGATCGCGAAGGTGCGCGAGCAGAAGGAGGCCGCCTCCGAGGAGCAGGACTTCGAGAAGGCCGCGGCCCTGCGCGACGAGGAGAAGTCGCTGCTCGCCGAGCGGCTGCGGCTGGAGAAGCAGTGGCGCTCGGGTGACGTCGCCACCACGGCCGTTGTCGACGAGGGCCTGATCGCCGAGGTGCTCGCCCAGGCGACCGGCATCCCGGTGTTCAAGCTCACCGAGGAGGAGTCCAGCCGGCTGGTCTTCATGGAGAAGGCGCTGCACCAGCGCGTCATCGGCCAGGAGGAGGCGATCGCGGCGCTCTCGCGCACGATCCGCCGGCAGCGTGCGGGGCTGAAGGACCCGAAGCGCCCCAACGGTTCGTTCATCTTCGCCGGCCCCACCGGTGTCGGGAAGACCGAGCTCGCCAAGGCGCTCGCCGAGTTCCTCTTCGACGACGAGAGCGCGCTGATCTCCCTCGACATGAGCGAGTTCGGTGAGAAGCACACGGTCTCGCGACTGTTCGGTGCCCCTCCCGGGTTCGTCGGGTTCGAGGAGGGCGGCCAGCTCACCGAGAAGGTGCGCCGCAAGCCGTTCTCGGTGGTCCTGTTCGACGAGATCGAGAAGGCCCACCCGGACATCTTCAACTCGCTGCTGCAGATCCTCGAGGAGGGCCGGCTGACCGACGGTCAGGGCCGCGTCATCGACTTCAAGAACACCGTGATCATCATGACCACGAACCTCGGTTCGTCGGCGATCGCCGGTGGCCCCGTCGGCTTCCAGGTGGAGGGCAACACCCAGACCACCTACGAGCGGATGAAGGGCAAGGTCGACGAGGAGCTGAAGCGCCACTTCAAGCCCGAGTTCCTCAACCGCGTCGACGACATCATCGTCTTCCCGCAGCTGAACCGCGACGAACTGCGCCAGATCGTCGACCTGTTCACGAAGCGGCTGGGCGAGCGCCTGCTCGACCGCGACCTGACCATCGAGCTGACGCTCGAGGCGAAGGACAAGCTCATCGAGATCGGGTTCGACCCGGCCCTCGGTGCGCGTCCGCTGCGTCGTGCCATGCAGCGCGAGGTCGAGGATCAGCTGTCCGAGGAGATCCTGCACGGCCGCCTCGACTCCGGCGACCACATCGTCGTCGGCGTGAAGGACGGCTCGTTCACCTTCGACCACGCACCGCGCGGTGAGCGCGTCGCCGTGGGCGTCGGCGCGATCGGCGAGATCACGGCCACCCCCGACATCGCCGCAGCCGGCGACTGACGAGATCACGCGAAGCGGCATCCGCGGGCCCCGGCTCGCGGATGCCGCTTCGTCATGCCGCACTCAGGTTCGCGCGGCGGCCGGGCATAGGCTGAACGGGTGAGCGACTTCACGATCCGGCACGCACGCGCCGACGACGTCCGCAGCATCCACCGCCTCCTCGACCCGTATGTGCAGCGACGGATCCTGCTCGGCAAGGACCTCGTCGTCCTCTACGAGGCGGTGCAGCAGTTCGTGGTCGCCGAGGACGCCGAGGGCCGGATCATCGGATGCGGGGCGCTGCACGTGATGTGGGAGGACCTCGGTGAGGTGCGCACGCTGATCGTCGCCGACGACTGGCTGCACCGGGGCGTCGGCCGGCAGATCGTGGAGACCCTCGAGGCGGATGCGCGCCGGCTGGGGCTCAGCCGGCTGTTCTGCCTCACCTTCGAGGTCGACTTCTTCACCCGCCGCGGGTTCGCGCCGATCGGCGAGCACGTCGTCGATCCCGATGTGTACGCGCAGCTCGTGCGCAGCCCCGACCAGGGCGTCGCGGAGTTCCTCGACCTCGCGCACGTGAAGCCCAACACGCTCGGCAACACCCGGATGCTGAAGACGCTCTGACGCGACCGCGCCGGTGTCCTGACCGGGCTCGCGGGGAACGTAGCCTTGATGGGTGAGTTCCACCGTCCGCCGCCGGCGGCATTCCCCCGCCGTATACCGGCGGCGCCGCCTCGCCCTGCTGCTGCTGATCCTCGTCGTCGTCGCGATCGTCTGGGTGCTCGTCGCCCAGCCGTGGCGCGGGGGCGCGGCGACGGACGCCACCCCCGAGGTGCAGGGCAGCGCGACGCCGTCGGCATCGCCGACCGCGACGCCGTCCGCACCCGTCGACCCCTCCGCATCCGGATCGGTCACCGCCACCGGCACGCTGCCGGACTGCACGCCGGCCGACGTCTCGGTCGAGGCGGTCATCGACCAGTCCACCTACGCCGCGGACCAGAACCCGCAGTTCTCCATCCGGCTCACCAACAGCGGCCACGACTGCACCATGAACGTCGGGACGACCACGCAGTCGTTCATCGTCACGAGCGGCAGTGAGACCTACTGGCGCTCGACCGACTGCCAGACCGAGCCGAGCGACATGATCGTGACCATCTCGGCGGGCCAGACCGTGACGAGCGCCGCGCCGATCGTGTGGGACCGCACCCGTTCCTCGGTCGACTCGTGCGGCGTGGCGCGGGAGAGCGCGCCCGGCGGCGGCGCCTCGTACCACCTGGCGGTCGCGATCGGCGGCATCACCTCCGCGAACACCGCCCAGTTCATCCTCTACTGACGGCGGGCACGCGTCGACTCGCGCACGATGAGCCGGGTCGGCAGCGGCGTGTCCTCGGTCACGCTGTCGGGCTCCTCCACGGCGACGAGCACCTTCTGCATGATGAGCTCGCCGAGGGCGGCGAAGTCCTGGCGCACCGTGGTCAGCGGCGGGAACAGGTAGGGCGCCTCCGGCACGTCGTCGAAGCCGACCACGCTCACGTCCTCCGGCACCCGCAGGCCACGCCGGCGGAGCGCCGAGAGCAGCCCGATCGCCATGTGATCGTTGCCGACGAACACCCCGTCGCCCGGTCGCACGGCGAGCCGCGACCCGATCTCGAATCCGCTCGTCGCGGTCCAGTCGCCGTGCTCCGGGGCGGTCACCTCGAGGCGGTGCGCCGCGATCTCGTCCTGCCAGCCGCGCACCCGCTCCGCCGCATCCGGTGCGCGCAGCGGACCCGCCAGGTGCAGCACGTGCTCGTGGCCCTGCTCGATGAGATGCCGCACCGCCGCCCGCGCGCCGCGGTACTGGTCGATCGAGACGAGCATGGGGCTCCGCCGGCTCGTCGCGGCCGCAGCGACGAGGGGGATGCCGAGTTCCAGGGCGCGGATGCTCTCCAGCACGCCGACGTCGACCACGATGAGCACGATCGCGTCGACCCGCTGGCGCAGCAGTCCCTCGATCGCCGCCCGGACGGCCGCGACGTCAGCCTCGGGGGAGGACACCGCATCCACGTTGTACCGTGCGGCGCGCGCCGCGAAGTTGAAGCTCGTCGCGATCGAGGTCGGGCCGAACTCGATCGACCCGGGCGTCACGAGCCCGATCGTGCGGGTGCGGCGGGTGACGAGCGCACGTGCCGCCGGGGACGGGCTGTACCGCAGCTGCGCGATCGCCTGCTCGACGCGGGCGCGGGTCGCCGGCCGCACGTTGGGGAGGTCGTTGAGCACCCGCGAGACCGTCTGGTGGGACACACCCGCGAGCCGCGCCACGTCGAAGATGTTGGCGGTGCGGGCCGGCTTCTCGTCAGTCATCGGCCGCCTCGTCCTCGTCGCCGCCCGCTCGGGCCACCAGCGCGAACAGGGTGTCGGGGGTGAGGGCGCTCCCCGGCACGATCTCGGCGACCCGCCCGTCGCGCAGGACCGCGATCGTGTGCGAGACCCGCAGCACCTCCTCGAGCTCGGCCGAGATGAACACGACCGCAACGCCGTTCGCGGCGAACTCGGACACGAGGTTCTGCACCTCGAGCTTCGCGCCCACGTCGATTCCGCGGGTCGGCTCGTCGAGCACGATGACCTGCGGTGCGAGCGCCAGCAGCCGTGCGAGCAGCACCTTCTGCTGGTTGCCGCCGGAGAGCGTCCCCGCGGGCTTGTCCAGATCCGGCGGGCGGATGTGGAGCGCTTCCACCCAACTGGCGGCGAGCTCCCGACGCCGTGCGGTGCTCATCCGGCGGAGGATGCCGCGCTGCGCCTGGAGGGCGATCGTGATGTTGTCGAGCACGCTGAGTTCGCCGATGATGCCCTCGGTGCGCCGGTTTTCCGAGGAGTAGACCACGCCCACCCGGATCGCCCGCCGCGGCGAGCGGAACGAGACCTCCTCGCCGCGCACCAGCAGGTCGCCGGAATC
>JAEZSU010000107.1 GCA_023421635.1 Actinomycetes bacterium
GCCCCGCTGTCGGAAAGCGGCGTGTTCGGCGACCCGCGGCCCGCCACGGCGGAGAAGGGCGAACGGATCATCGAGCACGTCGTCGCGGAGAGCGAAGCGGTCGTCCGGCGGGTGCTCGACGCGCTCGACTGAGGGGGAGGCACGTTTCGTCTCGCTCCGCTCGCTCAACGACCAGCAGGAGGCACGTTTCGTCTCGCTCCGCTCGCTCAACGACCAGCACCGGGCGTTGAGCGAGGGAGCGGAGCGACCGAGACGAAACGGCTCGTCAGACCCGCGCGCCGGGGATCGCGGCGATGAGCTCGCGCGTGTACGGGTGCGACGCGTCGTCGAAGATGCGGCGGGCATCCGCCTGCTCGAGGATGCGGCCGTCCTTCATCACGGCGACCCGGTCGGAGATCTGCCGGATGACCCCGAGGTCGTGCGAGATGAACAGGTACGTGAGCCCGAACTCGGCCTGCAGGTCGACGAGCAGCTGCAGCACCTGCTCCTGCACCGACACGTCGAGCGCCGAGACCGGCTCGTCGAGCACGACGAACTCCGGCCGGAGGGCCAGGGCACGCGCGATCGCGACCCGCTGACGCTGCCCGCCGGAGAGCTCCGCCGGGCGCCGGGTCCGCAGATCCGCCGCGAGGCGCACCTGCCCGAGCATCTCGCGCACCGTCGCCGCACGCTCGCGCGCGGAGCCGATGCCGAACGCGCGGAGCGGCTCGGCGATGATGCGCTCCACCGTCATCCGCGGGTCGAGGGAGCCGAACGGGTTCTGGTACACCACCTGGATGCGGCGGCGCAGCTGCCGCAGGGCCTCGCCGCCGGTGCCGGTGATGTCGACGCCGTCGAACACGATGCTGCCGGTGTCGGCCGGGATGATGCGGGCGACCATCCGCGCGGTCGTGCTCTTGCCCGACCCGGATTCGCCGACGAGGGAGAACGTCGAGCCGCGGGGGATGGCGAAGTCCACGCCGTCGACCGCGGGGGCGGCTCCGGTCTTCGCCCGGCCGTAGGTCTTCGACAGCCCGGCGACCGTGAGGAGGGGTTCGGCGGCGGCAGGCAGGATCAGCTGATCCACGACCGCAGCGGAGGGCCGGAGCCGCGCGGCGTTCAGGCCGGGGGCGGCGGCGACGAGGCGCCGCGTGTACGGGTGCGCGGGCGCGGAGAGCACGTCCTGCGCGACCCCGGACTCGACGATCACGCCCTTCTCCACCACGATGATGCGGTCGGCGCGGTCGGCTGCGACCGCGAGGTCGTGCGTGACCAGCAGCACGGCGGTGTTGTGCTCGGCCGCGAGGGACTGCATCCGGTCGAGCACGTGCCGCTGCACGGTCGCGTCCAGCGCGCTGGTGGGTTCGTCGGCGATGACGAGCGCGGGCTCGCATGCCCACGCGATGCCGATGAGCACGCGCTGGCGGAGGCCCCCGGAGAGCTCGTGCGGGTACTGCCCGGCGCGGCGCTCCGGTTCGGGCACCCCGACCTCGGCGAGGATCTCGACGGCACGCGCCGCAGCGGCCGCGCGCGGCATGGCGCGGTGGCGTCGCAGGGTCTCGGCGATCTGCTCGCCGACACGCATGAGCGGGTTGAGGCTGTGCGAGGGGTCCTGCGGCACGAACCCGATGCGCCCGCCGCGGATGCGGCGCATCGCGGCCATCGGGGTGCGGAGCAGGTCGGTGCCGTCGAAGACGACCGCACCCTCGCGGATGCGGGCGACATCGGGCAGCAACCGCACCAGCGCGTGGGCGATGGTGCTCTTGCCGGAGCCGGACTCGCCGACGACCGCGACGATCTCGCCGGGGGCGACCTCGAGGTCGACGCCGCGGACGGCAGGGTTGGCACGGCGGCCGGAGCCGTAGTCGACGCGCAGGCCGGTCACCCGCAGGAGCGCGGTCATCGGTCACCTCCGAGGAATCGGGAGACACGGTTCACCGAGAGCACGACCGCGAGGATCACGGCGCCCGGCAGGATGCTGAGCCAGGGCGCGATCGCGACGAAGTCGCGGCCGGCGGAGACCAGCGACCCCCACTCCGGCGCGGGCGGCTGGGCGCCGAACCCGAGGAAGCTGAGCGCGGAGACCGCGAGGATCGCGACGGCGAGTTCGAGCGCCGCCATCGAGATGACCGGCCGCGCGGCGTTGGGGAGCACGTGGCCGAACAGGACGCCGGAGCCGCGCACGCCGATCGTGCGGGCGGCCTCGACGTACTCCTCGCTGCGCACCCGCAGGACGGCGGAGCGCATGACGCGGGCGAACGAGCCGGCGGTGCCGAGCCCGACACCGAGGGCGATCGAGAACGGGCCGAACCCGAGGGTGGCGACCACGATGAGCGCGAGGAGGATGCCGGGGATGGCGATGAGCACGTCGACGAAGCGCATCGCGACGAAGTCGACCGCGCCGCCGAGGTAGCCGGTCACCAGGCCGATGATCGATCCGACCATGACGCCGCCGATGACGGCGAGTCCGGCCGCGGTGAGCGAGAGCTGCGCACCGTAGACCACGCGGGAGAACACGTCGCGGGCGAGGTGGTCGGTGCCGAACAGGTGCTCGGCGCTCGGCGGCAGGAGCCGGCCCGCACCGACCGAGTCGTACGGGTCGTAGGGGGCGAGCAGCTGCGGCGCGATCATCGCGAGCGCGGTGAGCGCGAGCAGGAGGACGGACAGCAGCAGTCCGGGCTTTCGGAGGATGCTCATGCGGACACCGCCTTCGTGCCGGCGAGGCGGGTTCGGGTGCGGGGGTCGATGACGCCGTAGAGGGCGTCGACGACGAGGGTGACGACCGCGTAGACCACCGAGACGACGACGACCACGCCCATCACCACGTTGATGTCTCGGGCGAGGACGGCGTCGACGGTGAGCCGGCCGATGCCGTCGCGGCTGAACACGGTCTCGACCACGGCGGTGCCGCCGGCGAGGTAGCCGATCTGCAGGCCGATGATCGTGATGGAGGGCAGCAGGGCGTTGCGCAGCACGTGCCGCACCACGACGGTGCGCTGGGCGAGGCCCTTGGCGTTGGCGGTGAAGACGAAGGGGCTCGCGCCGGCGTCGAACACGGCGGCGGAGAACACCTGGAAGAAGATGGCGCCGGTGGGAAGCGCGAGGGTGATGCCCGGCAGCACGACCGACATGAACCCGTTCGTGCCGGATGCGGGGAACCAGCCCAGACCGAACGAGAAGACGCTGATGAGCACGAGGCCGGAGAGGAACGCGGGGATCGCGATGCCGAGCGGCGGGATCTGGGTGACGATGTTCCGCATCCAGGCGGGACGGGCGATGTAGGCCCAGACCGTGAACAGGAGGGCACCGACGAAGCCCGCGACGAGGGCGAACAGCGCCAGCGCGGCGGTGTGCGGGAAGGTGCGGCCGATCATGTCGACCACGGGCTGCCCGGTCGCGATGGAGACGCCCAGGTCACCGCGGAAGAGGTCGAGGAAGTGCACGACGTACTGCTGCCAGAGCGGTCCGTCGAGCCCGTACCGGGCCCGCAGCGCGTCGAGCGCCGCGGGATCGGTGGAGGTGGCGTCCCCGCCCTTGACCGACAGTGCGGCAAGGACGGGGTCGCCGGGCAGCGCGTGGATCAGCAGGAACGCGACGGTATACGTCGCCCACACCACGAAGATGCACTGGGCGATCTTCGGAAGGAGGAATCGGACGATCGACGCCGCGGTCGATGTGTTCGCTGCCGGTGCCACGCGCTGCCCCGATGTCACTTGGACGAGACGAGGGCGTCGTACAGGTGCAGACGCGCCGCCGAGTCGAACGTGATGCCCTCGACGCCGGCACGCGATGCGTGCAGCTGCAGGACCTCGAAGGTCGGGATGACGTAGCCACGCTCGGCGACGATCAGCTGGATCTCCTCGACCAGCTCCTGACGCGCGGCGACGTCGGCGGTCTGGCTCTGCTCCTGCAGGAGCGCCTCCAGCTCGGGGTCGTCGACGATGCCCCAGCGCGACTTCGACGCCGGCGAGAGCAGGCCGCGCAGCGCGTCGGGGTCGGTGCGGGTCAGGCCGGCGCCGAGCGCCTCGAACTCGCCGGTCGCGGCGGCCCCGAAGAAGTCACCGGAGGAGACCATGTTGATCTGCATGTCGATGCCGGCCTCGGCCAGCTGGATCTGCGCGGCCTCGAGCACGTCCTGTGCGTAGAAGGCGGTGGTCGTGAAGGTCAGCTTCTGGCCGTCCTTCTCGTAGATGCCGTCGGCACCCAGGGTCCAGCCGTCGTTCTCGAGGAGCTTCTTCGCGCCCTTCGGGTCGAAGTCGAGGGTGCCCTCGAGGTCGACGTAGCCGGGGGTGGAGGAGCTCAGCACGCTGGTGGGCGCCTTGCCGCTGACGGAGCCGGCGATCACGTTGATCTGCTCGCGGTCGATGCTCTTCGAGATCGCCTGGCGGACGGCCTCGGAGCCGAGGACACCGGCGGTGGTGTTGATCACGAACGAGTTCGGCACGCCCGGGTTGGCCTTGGCGTACAGGTTGTACGCGTCGGTGCCGAAGCGGGTCTCGTCGATGTAGGGGAGGTCCTGGATGACGTCGTACTCACCGGACTCGAGGCCGCCGGTGCGGACGCTCGCCTCGGCGATGATCGGGAAGCTCACCGACGACAGGAACGCGTCGCCTTCGTGGCCGCGCAGCTCGGACGCCCAGTCGTAGCCCTCACGTGCGGAGATCTCGACGCTGTCGTTGGCGACGTAGGAGTCGAGCACGAACGGGCCGGAGCCGATGATGGTCTGGCAGCGCTCCTCGGCGGAGGCCGCGACCGTGGCGGGGGCCAGGATGCCGAGGGACATGGTGCTCGCGCCCTGCAGGAACTGCACGTTCGGAGCGGAGAAGTTCACCGTGAACTCGGTGTCGCTGACGACGTCGGTGCCCTCGTAGCCGGCGATGTAGCCGTTGGCGAGGGATGCGGAGGCGCCGAGCGCGACGATGGCGTCCAGGTTCGCGGCGACCACCTCGGAGGTGAGGGGGGTGCCGTCGCTGAAGGTGACGTCGTCACGCAGCGTGAAGCTGTAGGAGGTGAGGTCGTCGCTCACCTCGTACTCCTCGGCGAGCCACGGCACGATCTCACCGGTCTCGGGGTCCTGGTCCAGGAGCGAGTCGGTCAGCTGGCGGCCCACGATGAGGGCGGTGGTCAGCGACGTCTGCTGCGGGTCGACGCAGACGATGTCCTCCTTCAGCGCGAAGACGATGTCCTGCGCGAGGTCGGCATCGGGCGTCGCTGCGGCGTTCTCGCCGCCGGCGCAGCCGACGAGCGAGACGAGGGCCGCGGCGGCGGTGATCGGAACGGCGATGCGCCGCATCCGGGAACCACGTGTGCTGGTCACGGTGTACTCCTTGTTGGGGGTCGGGTGGTGCAAGGGGGAAACTCAGGCGGGCAGGGCACCGGCGACGACCTGGCCGCGTGCGACGACGGCCACGATGTTCTCGGCCGTGAGCTGCGCGATGTCCTGCCACGGCGTGCCGCGCACGACGACGAAGTCGGCGCCGAGGCCCGGGACGAGCCGCCCGACCTTCGCGTCCATGCGGATCGCGTCGGCGGCGTCGGAGGTGGCGGACTTGAGGGTGCGCTCGGAGGTCCACCCGAACGAGCGCTGCATCAGGTGCAGCTCGTCCAGCTGGTCGCCGAAGCGGACGAACACGCCGTTCGCGTCGGTGCCGAGCACGAACCGGACGCCCGCCGCGGCGGCGCCGACGAAGTTGGCGTCGCGTTCGATGACGACGTCGCGGCCCTTCTCGGCGGCCTCGTCGCTGACCGGGATGTCGCGGTCTGCGATGCGGTTGTTGATGAGCAGCGTCGGAGCGACCGGCATGTTGCGCTCGATGAGGGTCTCGAGGTGGCGCTCCTCGATGCCGGTCCCGTGTTCGATCGAGTCGACGCCGAGCGCGAGGGCGATGTCGATGCCCTCGGCGGAGTGCGCGTGCGCGGCGACGAGCATGCCCAGGGCGTGCGCCTCGTCGATCGTCGCGGCGATCTCCTCGTTCGTCTGGTTGCGCCAGCCGACCTTGTCGCCGATGGAGAGGACGCCGCCGCTGGTGAAGATCTTGATGCCGTCGGCACCCTGGCGCGCCCACTGGCGGACGAGCTTGCGGCACTCGTCCGGCGAGTCGGCGACGGGACCGCGGTGCGGGTAGTGCGGCGGGGTGAAGAGGTCGCCGTGGCCGGCGGTCATGCCGACGGCGCCGCTGACGAGCAGGCGGGGACCCGGGATGAGGCCGGCGTCGAAGCCGCGCGCGGCGGAGAGCTGCGCCTCGCTCCCGGACAGGTCGCGGAGCGTCGTCACGCCCATCGCGGCGGCGCGGCGGGCGTGGGCGACGACGTGGAGCGTCCGTTCGGACACGGGGGTGACCAGGGGCCAGGTCATCCAGTCGCCGGCGCCGGGCACGGCCGCCGAGTCGAGGTGCACGTGCGTGTCGATGAGCCCGGGGATGACGCTCAGCCCGGTGTGTGCGGGTTCGGCCGCGCTCACCTCGGTGATGCGGTCGCCGTCCCATGCGAGGGTGGCGTGGCCGCGGTCGGCGTCACCGTCCCACAGTGCAATACCGGTCAGCCGTTGCGGGTTGGCGGTCACAGGGGGCTCCTCGGGTCGGGGAAAAGAAAAGACGGGCCGTCTTCGACAGCGCCGTCTGCTCGTCACGATACCGATCCGCAGAGGTAAAGATCGACAAGTACGGTCATACGGCGCAACTTTTACGTGATCGAAATATGGAGACGGCCGATTCCCTGCGGATGTTGTTGGATGCTGTTCAACAACGTTGACGTACTTGTCGACAAGATGCAGCACGAGGAGAGACCATGAAGACCGCCTTCGCCCGCACCGGACGACGGATGCTGGTGGCCCTCGAGCCCGGCGACGAGGTGCTCGGATCGCTCGCCGAAGCGTGCCGCGCGGCGGAGATCGACCAGGCCGTGATCTCCACGTTCAGCGGCGCGTTCCGCAGCGCACGCATCATCGCGGCCGACCACCCGGCCGCCGACCCGGAGCTGCCGCTTCCCGAGGTCACCGAGATCGGCTACTCGGAGGGCATCGGCTCCGGCACGATCCTCCGTGACGAGGACGGCACCCACATCGTGCATCTGCACATCGCCTTCGGCGACAAGGACCGCTCCGGGGTCGCGGCCGCCGGCCACCTGCTGTCGGCCGAGACCCACTACGTGGTCGAGGTCGTCATCGACGAGATCCTGGACCCGCCGCTGCGCCGCGCCCCGCACCCCGGCGCGTCGGGTCTGCACATCCTCGACTTCCCACAGCATCCACGCCCGAGCACCGCCGAACCCGCATGATGGTGGCAGGTGCCACCAGAGGGGGACTGTCGTGACCTACCTGCCCATCCCGCGCCCGCGTGGCGACGCGGCCGCGATGCGCGTGCAGCACGGACTGCTCCGGTACGTGCGGGAGGCGGCACGCGGCCGCGCCCCGCTCCCCGGCGAGATCGAACTCACCGCACGTCTGGACTGCACCCGGCAGCAGCTGCGCAACGCCATGGCAGCGTTGGAGGCACAGGGCATCGTGCGGCGCCGACAGGGCACCGTGACGACCGTCGACCCCATCGCGCTCCGGCTGAGCGTGCGCCTGGAGGAGCAGTTCGAGCACGCCGAACTGCTCGACCGGCTCGGCTACGAAGCCGAGGTCGAGACCCTGCACACCACCCGCACCCCGCTGGGTGCGGAGGCGGGGGCGGTCATGGAACTCCCCGCCGACACCGCGGCGATCGCGATCCGCAAGCGGTGGCGCGCGGACGGCGGGGTGGCGATGATCGCCGACGACATCGTGCCCTACGAGGGGGAGCTCCAGCACGACGAGGGTGCGTCCGTCTTCGCCACCGCCGCGAAGGCGTGGGGCGAACCCGTGATCTGGGAGGTCGCCACCCCCGGTGCGAGCATCCTGGGCGACGACCTCGCCGACCTGTTCGAGCGCCCCGCCGGGTCCCCCATCATGACGGTCGAGATCATCGGCATCGGCGCGAGCGGGCGGCGACTCATGCACAGCATGGAGTACCACGCGCCCGACATCGTGTCCTACTCGCTGGTGCGCACGGTCCGCCCGCCGTGGGGCGGACCGCACTGACGCGACCGCGCCCGGCTCAGTTCCAGAAGCCGACGTGCGCGGCGGCCGCCTCGTCCTCGAGCATCGGGCCGACGACCTCGATCGGCCGCTGCCCGCGTGCGAACACCTCGCGGCAGGGCAGCGAGAAGGTCGGGTTCTCGGGGTGGTCGCCCGTGAGTTCGAGCAGGCGGTGCTCGGACAGCGCGTACACGACCCGGTCGATGCCGGTCCAGTAGGCCGCTCCGGCGCACATCGCGCACGGCTCCGCGCTCGTGAACAAGGTCGAGCCGGCCATGCCCTCGGCACCCAGCACCCGGAAGGCGTGGGCGACGGCCTGCAGTTCGGCGTGCTGGGTGGGGTCGCCCTCGGGCGGCAGCGAGTTGTTGCCGAACGACGCGACGACTCGACCGTCGGCGCTCACCACGATCGAACCGAAGGGGTGCCTGCCAGCTGCGCGGGCGTCGTCCGCCACACGGATGCTCTGCCGCAGGAATGCCAGGTCAGCATCCGAGATCATGTCGGGCATCGGTCTCCTTGTTAACAAGTGCTACGTACGGGTTTCACTGTAGCGGCGCCGAAACCGCAGAATTCAGGCGCGGATTACACCCGAGTTACGACTACCGAACAAAACGATTCCCAGCTTGTCGACAAGTGGGGCTTCCTCGCTAGCGTTCCTCTGTACCCGCCCGCCCGAAAGGCCGCCATGCACCATCACCCCACCACCGACCGCATCGACGAAGAAGCCCTGCGGGCGCTGCCGAAGGCCGAGGTGCACATCCATCTCGAGGGCACCTTCTCGCTCCTGGACATCCTCACGCTCGCGAAAGAGAACGGCGTTCCGCTGCCTGGGCCCGCCGCCACCCTCTTCGACATCACCACGCACGACGCCTACGCCGCCCCCGAGGTGACCACCGGTGGTGGCGCCGGCACCGGATCGGCCGGACTCACCGGCTTCCTCCGCTTCCTCGACTGGCAGTGCGGCCTGGTCCGCACGCCCGCGCAGGCAGCCCGCGCCGCCTACGCCTTCGCCGCCCGGCAGACCGCGTCCGGCGTCCGGTACAGCGACGTCATCGTGAACCCCACCCACTGGAACGCCTGGCGCGGCCGTGAACTCGACCTGCTGGACGGGTTCGCCGCCGGCTTCGACGAGGCCGAGCAGGACGGCCTGTGCACGGTCGGCATCGCGTACTCGCTGCTGCGCGCGCAGAGCGCGACGGATGCCGAGGCCGTCGTCCGCGGCATCCTCGAGCACCGTCCCCGCCGTGTCGTGGCGCTCTCGGTCGACGGCGATGAGAAGGTCAGCGGCCGCACCGGCGAGAAGTTCCGCGACGCCTTCGCCCTCGCGGCCGCCGGCGGCCTGCACCGCACGGTGCACGCCGGGGAGTCCAGCGGTCCGGAAGGCGTCTGGGACGCCATCGACCTGCTGCAGGCCGAGCGCATCGACCACGGTGTGCGCGCCATCGAGGACCCCGCGCTGCTCGAGCGGCTCATCGCGGACGGCATCAGCCTCGGCGTCTGCCCCCGCTCGAACGTGACGCTCGGCATCTACCCCGACTGGCAGCAGCACCCGCTGCGCCGTCTGCTCGACGCGGGCGTGCTCGTCACACTCAACACCGACGACCCGGCGCCGCTCGGCAGCACGCTGGAGTCCGACTGGGCCGTCGCGGCGCAGCAGTTCGGGTTCGGGTACGAAGACATGCTCGGCTTCGCCGCGCGGTCGATCGACGCGTCGTTCGCCGACGACGACCTGAAGGCGCGACTGCACGCCGAGCTCGCCGCGGTCGCGGGAGCGGCCACCGCATGAACGTCGCACGCCGCCGTCGCATCGTCACCGCAGCCGCCGCTGCGACGACGATCGCGGCGGCGTGCGCATTGGGCGGCTGCGCCCCCGCGCCCGCCGACCTCGCCGCGCTCGTGGACTCCTGGCCCGAGCAGTACCGCGTCCAGGGCACCAAGGCGGAGCCGCTCTACAC
>JAEZSU010000128.1 GCA_023421635.1 Actinomycetes bacterium
CGGCTCGGCGCCCGCATCCCGAACGAGGCGGGCGCACGCAGCGCGTACGTGTTCATCTAACTCGTAGGGGGTGCGTGGGGCCGGGGCATCGGGTCGGCGGCGCAGACGCTGCTGGAGCGAACCGTCCGGACCGCCGGCCGGACCGTCATGCAGACGTGGGCGGAGCATCCCGCCGCCCCGGGCGACCGGATCGTGCCGCCCACCGGGTTCGGCGCCATCCCCCGCGACCACGCCGCGCGGTTCCTCGAGCGGCACGGGTACACCCTCGAGCAGGTCGTGCGGATGAGCGTGTACGACCTCGTATCCCCGCCCGTCGATCTCGACGCCCTGCTCGCCGCGGCCGAGGCGGTGGCCGGCGGATACCGGGTGGTGCAGTGGGAGCTGCCGACGCCGGAAGCGTTCGTCGACGGCTACGCGTGGATGAAGTCGCGCATGTCCACCGACGCGCCGGATGCGGGGATGGAGTCCCCGGAGGAGGCGTGGGACGGCGACCGCCTGCGCCGCCACGACCGCGCGTCCCTCGACGCGGGCAGGCGCATGCTCGTCACGGCGGCGCAGCACGTCGCGACCGGCGAGCTGTGCGCGTTCAACGAGCTCACGATCGGCACCGACGAGAACTCTGCCACCCACCAGGACGACACGCTCGTCCTCGCGGACCACCGCGGGCACCGCCTCGGGATGCTCGTGAAGGCGGCGGGGCTGCGCAGCTGGCGCACGATGTTCCCCGGCTCGCCGCGCGTGCTCACGTACAACGCGGAGGAGAACCGGCCCATGCTCGACATCAACGAGGCACTGGGCTTCGAACCGCGCACCTACGAAGGCGCGTGGAAGAAGGTGCTCAGTCGGTGAGCTGGCGCTGACACCGGGGACAGAAGTGGCTCGACCGGTTCGTGAACGACACCCGCACGAGCGGGGTGCCGCAACGCGGGCACGGCTGCCCGGTGCGACCGTACGCGTTCAGCGAGTGGGCGAAGTACCCCGCCTACATCACTTTCTGACGTTGACCTGCCCCTTGTATCCGACCATGTAAGAACGGTTCATCAAAACGGACCCGAATACAATAAGCGCATGTCTGCGCCAGAATTACTCAGAAACCTCATGGGCGCCGTTGACGAGCGCCGCTGGTCAGACCTCAGTCAATTCCTTCACCCCGACTTCATTTGTCGGTACGTACACACCGGTGAGTCCTTTAACCGCGCCGAATGGATTGCCGTGAACGCCGAGTACCCAGGATTTGATCATCTCGTCATTCACGATCTTGTCGGCGACGCACATGCAGCCGCCTGTCGCTCGCACGTAACAGCCGTCGGCAAGACCGGGCTCGATCACTTCGAATGCGCGACCTTTGTCGAGACCGCAGGCGATCTCATCACGGTGATGACCGAGGTCTGGACAGATGTTGCACAGACCGCCCCAGCAGGAACTCGCCCCGAGCGCGCCGGATAATATTCACCGCCGCCGCTGGCAGCGTGGGCAGAAGTGCGAGCCCCGGTTCATGAAGCTCTCGCGCACGATCGCATTTCCGCAGCGGTCACATGGCTTCCCTTGCCGGCCATAAGCGTTCAGCGAGTGCGCGAAGTACCCCGCCTGGCCGTTGACGTTCACGTACTGCGCGTCGAAGCTCGTGCCGCCTTCAGCCAGCGCCTTCTCGAGCACGACCCGCACCTCGGCCAGCAGCCGGTGCACGGCGCGGGTCGAGAGCGCCGCCGCCGTCGACTCGGGATGGATGCGGGCGGCCCACAGCGCCTCATCGGCGTAGATGTTCCCGATCCCGCTCACGACCGTCTGATCCAGCAACACCCGTTTCACCTGGACGCGCTTGCTGCCGAGCACCGCGCGGAAGGCACGGTCGTCGAAGGCGGGATCGAGCGGGTCACGGGCGATGTGCGCCACCTGCGCCGGCACGAGAGGGAGGTCGCTCCCCCGCCCAGCCGGCAGGCGGTCCGGGGTCGGGCGGAGCGCGTCGAGGGCGAGCGATCCGAACGTGCGCTGGTCCGCGAAGACCACCGCCAGCTCGCCGTGCGCCGGATGCTCGACGCTCAGCCGGATGCGTTCGTGGCGTTCGCGCGGCGCGCCGGGTTCGCGCAGCAGCAGCTGCCCGCTCATGCCGAGGTGCCCCACGACGGCCTCGGCGCCGGCGTCCGCGTCGTCGAGCGGGAGCCAGAGGAACTTGCCGCGCCGCACGGCGGACTGCACCCGCCGGCCGGTCAGACGGCGCTCGAAGTCGGCGGCTCCCCCGCTGTGCCGGGTGAGCGCGCGATCATCGAGCACCTCGACACCGGCGACGCGCGCACCCGTGACGGCGGGTTCGAGTCCGGCCCGGACGACCTCGACCTCGGGAAGCTCAGGCACGGCCGCTGAGGACGTGCCAGGCATTGAGCGCCGCAGCCATCTCGGCGTGCTTCTTGCTCGTCCCGGTGCCCTCGCAGCTGACGTCGCCCACCGAGACCACGGCGACGAACGTGCGGGCGTGGTCGGGCCCGGCCGAGGTGACCCGGTACGACGGCGACGGGCGCCCCTGGGCGGCGGCGATCTCCTGCAGGCTGGTCTTCGGATCGATCGCGGCGCCGTACCGGTCCGGGTCGCCCAGCAGCGGCTCGACGAGGCGCAGCACGAGCGCCGTGGCCGCATCCTGCCCCTCGGACAGGTAGGTCGCCCCGATGATCGCCTCCATGGTGTCGGCGAGGATCGAGTCCTTGTCGGCGCCCCCGGTGAGCTGTTCGCCACGGCCGAGCCGGACGAAGTCGCCCAGCCCGATCCCGCGCGCGACCTCGGCCAGCGCCAGGGTGGAGACGACGCCGGCACGACGCTTCGCGAGGGAACCCTCGTCGAGGTCCGGATGCTGCGTGTACAGCCGCACCGTGACGGCCTGGCCCAGCACCGAGTCGCCGAGGAACTCGAGCCGCTCGTTGTGCGGGATCTGGCCGTGCTCGTACGCGTACGAGCGG
>JAEZSU010000301.1 GCA_023421635.1 Actinomycetes bacterium
CCGCTGGCGGGCGACCTCGCTCGCACTCCTCTGACGGGCACCGCCGCAGGTCGGGGCGTCAGTCCCCGCCCTGCTCGTCGATGAGGTCGAGGAGCGCCTTCAAGGCCTCCTCCACCTCATCGTGGTCGTACTGCCCCGCGCGGCTCTCCCCCGCGATCACACCCGCGCGGTGCACCGCACGGAAGTCCCCGTACGGGAACGAATAGGCCTTCTTCGTCTCCGGGTTCTCGTGCCGGTCGATGCCCAGGTGCCAGTGCGCGTACGCGGTCCAGCCCTCGCGCTCGATGAAGGCGTTCTCCTCGTCGGCGGTGGGCGCCGCCTCCGACCAGTCGTCGCGCTCATCGCGCACGACCTTGCCCTCGCGCACCAGGGCGCGCGCCTGCCGCAGTGCCGGTTCGTTGAGATCGATCACCATGGCCCGGATGCTACGCCGGGGCCCACCTGCGGCGGAACGGGTTGACCGGCCCCGGGCCGCTCACTGCCGGTAGGAGGCGAGGAAGTTCCCGAGCCGCTCGATCGCCTCGCTGACGACGCGGGCCTCGGGCAGCGTCACCACACGCAGGTGGTCGGGGGTCGGCCAATTGAACCCGGTGCCCGGGACGAGCAGGATGTGCTCGGACAGGAGCAGGTCTTTCACGAGGCGCTGGTCGTCGTGGATCTCGTGCACCTCGGGATCGAGGCGCGGGAACGCGTACAGCGCGCCGCGCGGCTTCACGCAGCTCACGCCGGGGATCGCCTCGAGCCCCGCCCATGCCGCATCCCGCTGCTCATGCAGCCGGCCGCTGGGTGCGATGAGCGCGTCGATCGACTGCACGCCGGAGAGCGCGGCCTGCACCGCATGCTGGGCCGGCACGTTCGGGCACAGGCGCGTGGAGGCGAGCAGCGTGATGCCCTCGATGAAGCCGGCCGCGTGCTCCTTCGGCCCGGTCAGGACCATCCAGCCCGAGCGGTACCCGGCGACGCGGTACGTCTTGGACAGTCCGTTGAAGGTGAGGCACAGCAGGTCGGGGGCGAGGGTCGCGAGCGGGATGTGCTCGGCGTCGTCGAAGAGGATGCGGTCATAGATCTCGTCCGACAGCAGCAGCAGCGAGTGCTCGCGCGCGACCTCCACGATCTGCTGCAGCAGCTCACGCGTGTACACCGCCCCGGTGGGGTTGTTCGGGTTGATGACCACGATCGCCTTGGTGCGGTCGGTGACCTTCGCCCGGATGTCCTCGATGTCCGGCTGCCAGCCGTTCTCCTCGTCGCACACGTAGTGCACCGGGGTCCCGCCGCCCAGGCTCGTCATCGCGGTCCACAGCGGGTAGTCGGGCGCGGGGATGAGGACCTCGTCGCCCTCGTCCAGCAGCGCCTGCATCGTCATGGTGATGAGCTCGGACACCCCGTTGCCGAGGTACACGTCGTCCGGGGTGAAGGCCGGGAATCCCGGCTCCTGCTCGTACCGCGAGACGATCGCACGGCGCGCGGAGAGGATGCCTTTGCTGCCGCTGTATCCGTGGGCGGTGGGGACCGCCTCGATCATGTCTCGGACGATCTGGTAGGGCGCCTCGAATCCGAACACGGCGGGGTTGCCGGTGTTGAGCTTGAGGATGGTGTGTCCCTCGGCCTCGAGCCGGTCGGCCTCCACGAGTGCCTCGCCGCGGATCTCGTACAGGACGTTCTGCAGCTTGCGGGACTGGTCGAGAGGACGAAGCGGGCTCATCCGATCAGGATATCCCCGCCGCTCGGCGGCCAATCGCCCGGCCGTGGCCCCCGCATCCCTCCCCCGGGACGCGCCCTCTGGGCCGCGAGACTGTACCGCCGCCACGAGACTGCCGACGACGGATGCAGTCTCGTGGCGCAGATGCGGTCTCGCGGTCCGGACGGCGGGGTCAGCTGCGGCGGCGCTTCGCGCGCGTCGCCGAGACGACCTGGAAGATCAGCACGGCGGCGATCGCCAGCAGGAACACGGCGGAGGCGATGACGTTGGCCTGCGGCGGGATGCCGCGCTGCGCTGCGACGTACACGTACACCGGGAAGGTCTGGACCGTGCCGGAGGTGAAGTACGTGATGATGAAGTCGTCGAAGCTGAGGCTGAACGACAGCAGCGCCGCGGCGACGATGCCCGGGAGCAGCAGCGGGAACGTGATGCGCCAGAACACCTGGTTCGGGGAGCCGTACAGGTCCCGGCCCGCCTCTTCGAGCGCGGGATCCAGCGACAGCACCCGCGCGCGCACGGTGACGACCACGAAGCTCAGGCAGAACATCGTGTGGGCGATGATGATCGTCACCAGCCCCTTGGAGATGCCTGCGGTGAGGAACTGGGCGGCCAGTCCCGCACCGATCACGACCTCCGGGGTCGCCATCGGCAGGAACAGCAGCAGGCTGATGCCCGAGCGCGCCCGGAAGCGGTACCGGACGAGCGCGATCGCGATCATCGTGCCGAGCGTAGTCGCGATGAGGGTGGACACCCCGCCGACGATGAGGCTGTTGCCGAACGCCACGCACACGTCCGGCTGGGCGCACACGCTCGCCCAGTTGTTCAGGGTGAAGCCGTTCCAGGAGATGTTGGAGCGGTTCGCGTCGTTGAACGAGAACACGAACGTGTACGCGATCGGGATGAGCAGCAGCACGAACGCGATCGTCACGTACGTCGGCAGGAGCCAGCGGCCGAGGCCGATCCGGCGGCGGACGGGGTTCGGGCGCGCGAAGGGCGCGGTCTGGGTGGCGTTCACAGCAGATCGTCCGTCCCCGAGCGGCGCACGTACAGGCTCACGATCACGACGATGACCGCCATGAGCAGGATGCTGAGCGACGCCGCCTGCGGATAGTTCACGGTGATGAGGAATTTCGACTGGATGACGTTGCCGATCATCGCGGTCGACGAACTTCCGAGGAACGCCTGGCTGGCGTTGACGTAATCGCCGGACGCGGGGATGAAGGTCAGGAGCGTGCCGGAGACGATCCCCGGCACCGACAGCGGCAGGGTCACGCGGAAGAAGGTCTGCGGAGGGCTCGCGTAGAGGTCGCCGCCCGCCTCCAGCAGCCGCTTGTCGAGCCGGTCGAGCGACGCGAACAGCGGCAGCGTCATGAACGGGATGAAGTTGTAGGTCAGACCGAACACGACGGCGAACGCGGTGCCGGTGATGTGGTCCTGCGCGCCCATGAGCCCCAGGAACTGCAGGGCCGACACGACCGGCCCCTCGTCCGAGAGGATCTGCTTCCAGGCGAGCGTGCGCAGCAGGAAGGAGATGAAGAAGGGCGCGATGACCAGCACGAGCAGGAGGTTCCGCAGCAGCATCCGCTCCCGCAGCCGCACGCCGATGAAGTAGGCGATCGGGTAGCTGATCAGGAGCGCGAACACGGTCGCCAGCAGCGCGAACCAGAAGGAGCGCAGGAACTGCGGCCAGTACTCGCCGATCACCTCGACGTAGTTCTCCCAGCGGAACCCGTAGTCGAACACGCCGTACTGCTCCGGCACGTTCACACCGAACGAGGTCAGCAGGAGCGACACGAAAGGCACCAGGAAGAACAGCGCCAGGTAGGCCAGGCCCGGCGTCAGCAGGGCGAACGCGATGAACCCGCCCCGACGCCGGCCGGTGCCTGCGCCGGTGCCCGCGCCCGCGGGCGCGAGGACGGACAGCGCCATGGTTACGCCGCCTCGCCAGCGGTCTCGGCGGCGAACTCGTCCGCGACCGCGTCGCGGGCGTCGGCCTCGAGCCCGAACGTGTGCTCGCGCTGCCAGGCGACCCACACCTCCGCGCCCTCGGCGAAGACCGCCCCGTAGACGAGGTTCTGCGAGAACACGGCGATCGTGCCGACGCCGGGCACCTCCACGAGGTACTGGGTGCTCGCGCCGGTGAAGGACACGTCGGCGATCCGGCCGGGACCGAGCACGTTGCGGTCGCCGTCGCGCGCGGGCTCCTCCGCGTGGAGGAGGAGCTTCTCGGGCCGGACGCCCACCGTGATCGCGCCGGTCCTGGCGACCGCGCGGTCGACCGGGACGGCGACGACGCCGCCGGCGGTGCGCGCGGTGAGGAGCCCTCCCGCCTCCGTCTCGACGGTGGCGGGGATGAGGTTCGACTGGCCGAGGAAGGTGGCCACGAAGCCGGTGTGCGGACGCTCGTAGAGCTCCTGCGGGCTGCCGAGCTGCTCGATCCGCCCCTTGTTCATCACCGCGACGGTGTCGGCCATCGTCATGGCCTCCTCCTGGTCGTGCGTGACGTGCAGGAACGTGAGCCCCACCTCGGCCTGGATGGACTTCAGCTCCAGCTGCATCTGCCGGCGCAGTTTCAGGTCGAGCGCACCGAGCGGCTCGTCGAGGAGCAGCAGTGCCGGGCGGTTCACGACGGCACGGGCGAGCGCGACGCGCTGCTGCTGGCCGCCGGAGAGCTGCGCGGGGCGACGATCGGCGACGTGGTCGAGCTCGACGAGTCGCAGCACCTCGTGCGCCTTGCCGACCGCATCGGCGACCCGGCGGCGCTTGAGGCCGAACATCACGTTCTCCAGCACCGTCATGTGCGGGAACAGCGCGTAGCTCTGGAACACCGTGTTCACCGGGCGCTTGTACGGCGCGAGTGCGGTGACGTCCTTCCCGCCGAGGAGCACGTGACCCGCGGTGGGCTGTTCGAGCCCCGCCACGAGCCGGAGCGTCGTGGTCTTGCCGCATCCGGACGGACCGAGCAGGGCGAAGAAGGAGCCGGCCGGGATGACCAGGTCGAGGTCCTCGATCGCCGTGAAGCCCGGGAAGGTCTTCCGGATGCCGCGGAGTTCGAGGTCTGCGCCGGCGGCGCCGAATCCCTGCGCCGTGCTCACGCGCCGAGTCCCACCGCTTCGAACTCGGCGTTGTACTTCTGCTGCTCCGCGTTGGTGAGCGCACGGAAGATGTGGGCCTTCGCGAGCGTCTCCTCGTTCGGGAAGATGAGCTGGTTGTCGACCATCTCCGGGTCGATCTCCGCCATCGCCTCCTGCGCGCCCGCGACCGGGGTGATGTAGTTCACCCAGGCGGCGACCTCCGCGGCGACCTCCGGCCGGTAGTAGTAGTCGATGAGCTGCTCGGCGTTCGACTTCTGGCTCGAGCCGATCGGGATGAGGAAGTTGTCGCTCCAGAGCGTGCCGCCCGAGTCGGGCAGGGCGAAGCCGAACTTGTCGCCGACCTCCGCGTTGATCGCGGCGATGTCGCCCGACCACACGATCGCGGCCAGGGTGTCCTCGTTCTTCAGGTCGTCGGCGTACGAGTTGCCCTTGATGTTGCGGATCTGACCGTCCGACACCTGCTTGGCGAACTCGTCGATCGCGTTCTGGAACTGCTCATCGCCCCAGCTGTCGCTGGAGATGTCGACGCCCTGGCTGAGCATGATGAGGCCGATCGTGTCGCGCATCTCGCTGAGCACGCCGACCCGGCCCTTGAGCTCGGGGTTCCACAGGTCCGCGACCGACTGCAGGCCGTTCGGCAGCTTCTCCTTGTTCCAGGCGAGACCGGCGAAGCCGGACTGCCACGGCACCGAGAACTTCCGACCCGGGTCGAAGCCCGGGTCGCGCAGGCTCGGCACGAGATTCGCGGTGACGTTGGGCAGCTTCGACTTGTCGAGCTCCTGCGCGAAGCCCGAGGTGATCCAGATGGACGCCATCCAGTCGGTGAGGCAGACGGTGTCGGCGCCGATGTCCTGCCCGAGGGCGAGCTGGTCGCGCACCTTGGCGAAGTAGGTGTTGTTGTCGTCGACGGCGACGTCGTACTTCACGGTGAGACCGGACTCGGCGTTGAACGCGTCGAGCGTCGGGTGGTTGCCGTCGTCGTCCTCGTCGAGGTAGAACGACCAGTTCGCCCACGTCAACGTCTTCTGGCTCGCCGAGAGGTCCTCGGCGGGCCCAGCGGATGCGGCGGCACCTCCGCCGACGCGGCCGGAGCATGCCGCGAGGAACGCGGCCATGGACAGGCCCGCCCCGGCGACGAAGGATCGGCGGGTGAGCTGTGCTGCTCGCGCCTGTGCGATCAGCGCACGGACGGCGGGGTCTGCGGGAAGCGGTCCTCGGGGCATCGGGTTCTCCTCGAGCGTGAAGCCGGACGGTGCAAGGTGGTCCGATCCTGGCACAGCGATCCCACCGCGCGCTACGTGATCCGTCGTTCGAAACATGAATTTCATCTGGATCGCACGGTCTGCCCCTGCCGAAAGCACCGGATCCGCAGTAACGTGGGCGCCTCCACCCCCGAGCGATCGGAGCGCATGTGCCCACCCGCGGCTGGATCGACGACACGTCCAAGCGCATCATCGAGCAGCTGCAGGAGAACGGCAGGCGCTCCTATGCCGAGATCGGCAAGGCCGTCGGGCTCAGCGAGGCGGCTGTCAGGCAGCGCGTGCAGCGCTTGACGGATGCCGGGGTGATGCAGATCGTCGCGGTGACCGACCCGCTGCAATTGGGCTTCCATCGGCAGGCGATGGTCGGCATCCGGGTCACCGGCGACGTGCGCGCGGTCGCCGAGCAGCTCGAGCGGCTCGAGGCGGTCGACTACCTCGTGCTCACGGCGGGCAGCTTCGACATCATGGTCGAGGTGGTGTGCACCTCGGACGCCGACCTGCTCGACCTGTTGAACACCCGCATCCGCACCCTTCCGGGCGTGGTCACCGCGGAGGTGTTCGTGTACCTGGAGCTGCGCAAGCAGTCCTACGACTGGGGCACGGCGTAGCGGGGGTCGCTACTTCTTCTTGGCCCGGCGCTGCGCCCGGTTCTGCGG
>JAEZSU010000317.1 GCA_023421635.1 Actinomycetes bacterium
GGGCCGCGCGCGAGGTCACGCGGCGTGCGCACGACTCCGCGGCGTTCGGTGCGGCGCCGCATCGCCGCATCCAGGCCTTCGAGCACCTCGCCGCCGCGGCGCAGGATCCCGCCGGCCACGCCCTCCGGCCCGCTCACCACGTTCACGCACGAATGGATGCCATGGCTCAGGTACACGTAGAGGTGGCCCGGTTCGCCCCCCATCGTGGCGTTCCGCGCGGTGCGCCCCATTCGCGCGTGCGAGCCGGGGTCGGGGATCTCCCCGGTCCCCTGCCCGTGATACGCCTCGACCTCGGTGATGCGCAGCACGACCCGCTCCCCCTCGACCTCGGTGACGAGCCGCCCGCCGAGCAGGCGCGGGGCGACGTGCAGCGGCAGGTCGGCGAGCGCGGCGCGGGTCGCGGGGACGAGCGCCGTCATGACGCCGGCACCTGGCACCAGGAGATCCCGGATGCGGCGAGCACCGACACCTCGGACCCGTCGTCCAGGTCGACGATGTGCGTGTCGACGATCTCGGGCAGCGGCAGGTCGTAGCCGGTGCGGTACGGGTTCGACGCCGCATCCGGCTGCACGAGGAAGGCACCGTAGCGTCCGGAGGGCGACACGCAGGTCCGCAGCAGCGCATCGGTGCCGCCGACGCCGAACACCTGCTCCGCGGAGCCGTCCGGCGCGACGAGATAGACGTCGCTCCGGCCGGTGGCGGTGAACTGCTGCAGCGTGGCGCCGTCGGGGAGCGGGACGACCCGCCCGAGGTAGCCCTCGACGCCCGTCGCCTGGGTGAGGTGCTCGGTCGTGCCGTCGGCGAGGTCGATCGTGTACAGCCCGTCCGGCCGCTGGATCACCGCGATCGCCGACCCGCGGGCGATCCCCTGGATGCCGGACGCGTCGCCGAGGTCGACCGGGTCGCCGCCGTCCGCGGCGGCGAGCAGCAGCCGCCCCTCGAAGCTCAGCACGAGGATGCTGTCGGTGTCGGGCACGAACCGCCACGCCGCGGCGCTCACCGGCTGGTCCGCGACCTGCACCGGGGTGGGCTCGGCGTCCGCATCCGCCGGCTTCACCGAGGCGGTGTAGAGCACGCTCGCCTGCGCGTCCTCGGCGGTCATGTCGGCATCCGTGTACGTGTAGCCGATGAGATCGCCCCGGTCGGCGCTCTGCAGTTCGGCGACCGTGCCGTCGCCGTCGCCGGGGAGGCGCAGCGTCCGCTCGGCCTGCCCCTCCAGATCGGTGACGATGAGCTGCGGCCGGTCGTCGTCGCGGGTGGAGATGACGAGCGCGGATGCGGTCGCCCGGAAGTCCTCGATGTGCGGATGCGTGAACACCGGCACGGCCTCGGTGCCGGTGAGCCCGGTGCGGAACACGGTGTCCTCGCCGTCGCCGCGGGAGAGCACGAACACCGACAGCGGCGGGGTGCGGAACGTGCGCGTGATCGTGGCCGCGGGTCCGCCGCCGGACCCGGTGACGTCCGAGATCGTGACCGTGTAGGTGGTGTCGTCCCGGAGCGGCAGGGCGAACTGCAGCCCGATCGACCGGCCGGAGGTGACCACGGTGGTCTCGGCGGCGGGTGAGACCGTGACCTGCTCGGGCTCGATCGGCGCGAGCGGCTGGCTCATGGTGAGGATGAGGCGCGAGCCGGATGCCGACACCGCCGCCTGCGGATCGAACTGCTCGGCGGTGACCCGCGGACCCTGCAGCGCCACCGCGGCACCCGCGCCGACACCGACGATCACGAGGAGCCCCAGCACGATCGCGAATGCGGACAGGTAGCCGCGCCGTCGGCGGGTGTCGCGGCGCCCGCGTCGGGACGGCTGCTCAGTACTCATACGGCTCCGCGGGCTCGTCGATGGGCGTGACCTTGTCGGCGAGCACCTCCAGGCCGTCCGGCCCGGAGCGCACGGTGCCCACGACCGTCACCCACTGCCCGTCGGGCGGCGGGTCGGCGGCGACCACGGGGACGCCGGCGACCTGCGCGTCGATGACGCAGTGCGTGATGACGAGGCGGGTGAGGTCGAAGCCGCCGTCGGTCCGCGCCCCGACGAACCCGGTGAGCGTGACCGCTTGCCCCTCGAACGCACCGGGGTCGGTGGCGGTGGCGAACACGCTCGCCCAGTCGCCCACCCCGAACGAGGCGGTGTCGCCCTGCGTGGCGAGCGCGACGGTGTCCGCCCCGGCGAACAGGGGCGCGGCGCCCACGTCCCGCGAGGCCGCGAGCTGCGGGGAGAGGGATGCCGGCGGCAGCAGCAGTGCGCCGAGCACGACCGCGGTGGCGATGACGCCGCCGGTGAGGGTCGCGATGCGCGCGAGCGGCCGCGTCGGGTGGTGCTCCGCATCCTCTCCCGTGCCGTGGTCGTGGTCGTGCTCGTCCTCCGCACCCCAGGGCAGGAGGAAGCTCGCCGCGGCGCCGATGAGGGTGAGCACCGCCATGCCGACCGCGAACCAGGCGGAGGACGGATTGATGTACAGCCCGATCCTGCCGGTGACGGCGAGGCCGATGGTCACGACGGAAAGGCTCGCGGCGAGGCCGACGCCGAGCCAGCGGGTGGCGAGCGAGCGGCGGCGGGATGCGGTGTCGTGGTGCTCAGACAAGGAGGTTCACCACCGTCCCCAGCGCGAAGGAGAAGAGGAGCACGATCACGACGAGGCCGACCAGCGTGCGGGTCGCGAACGTGGTGCGCAGCAGCGCCAGCATCTTCACGTCCACGAGCGGGCCGGTCACGAGGAAGGCGACCAGCGAGCCGGGCGTGAAGGTCGAGGCGAACGACAGCGCGAAGAACGCGTCGACGTTGGAGCAGATGGAGACCACCATCGCGAGCGCCATCATGGCGACGATCGACAGGAGCGGATCGGAGCCGATCGCGAGCAGCGCCTCGCGCGGCACGAGCACCTGGACGGCGCCGGCGAGCGCAGAGCCGATGATGAGGGCCGGCATGACGGCTCGCAGCTCGATGATGAGCTGGGCGATGCTGCGGCGACCGCGACCGCCGGTCTCACCGGCGACGATCGCGCAGGTGTCGCGGAAGCGGTCGGTCAGCAGCGCATCGGGTGAGGGATGCCGGCTGTACAGCCAGCCGATGAGGTTCGCGACCGCGAAGCCGCCGAGCAGGCGCGCGACGAGCACCCCGTCGGAGAACCCGAACGCCTGGTGGGTGGTGATGATGACGATCGGGTTCACGATCGGCGCGGCGATGAGGAAGGTGAGGGTCTCGGAGACCGTGAATCCGCGCAGCAGCAGTCCGCGGGCGAAGGGCACGTTGCCGCACTCGCACACCGGGATCACCATGCCCAGGAGCGACAGCACCGCGCGGCGCGCCCAGCCCCGCCGCGGGAGCCACCGTTCGAGCATCGCCGGCGGCACCCACACCTGCACGAGGATCGACAGGCCGACGCCGAGCGCGACGAACGGCATGGACTCGATGAGGACGCTCAGCGCGAGGGTGAGGCCGTCCTGCAGGCGGGTGGGCAGCGTCCCGGGGAGGAGCTGCGGCGCGACCGCGTCGATGAGCGCGAGCGCCGCGATCGCGGCGATGCCGATGCCGAGTCCGACGAGCGCGCCGGTGCCGCGGGCGCGAACGCGGACGGTGCGGGGGGTGTAGGGGCTACGCGTCGACACGATCCGCATCCACGGCCTCGGCACACGCAGCGCACAGGCCGAAGATGTCCACGACGTGCTCCGCCTGCCGGAACCCGTGCCGGGCCGCGGTGCGCTGCGCCCAGTCCTCCACCTCGGAGGCCTCGATCTCCACGGCGACCCCGCACGAGCGGCAGATCAGGTGGTGGTGGTGGCCGGTGCTCGCGCAGGCGCGGTAGAGGTTCTCGCCGTCCGGGCTCTGCAGCGAGTCCGCGGCGCCGTCGGCGGCCAGGTTCGCCAGCGCCCGGTACACGGTCGCCAGGCCGATACCGGTGTCGGCCTCCCGCAGGCGGGCGTGCAGCTGCTGGGCACTGAGGAACCCGCGCGCGTCGTTCAGCTCCTCGCGGACGCGCTCGCGCTGCCAGGTGTTGCGCTGAGCCATGGCCGGGAGTCTACCGGCGCCGGTCTGTGCGCCGCCCGGGCGTCACCCGTCCGCAGGCGCGGCTCCGCCCGGCGGCGCCCACCCTGGGCCGAGTGCGCATCCGTTCCGCGATCGCGTATCCGATCGGGTGCGCATTCGCGGAACGGATGCTCATTCGGCAGCCCGGGTGCGGTCGCGGCGGGCCCCGATCCCCCGGCACACCAGGTAGATGACGAACGAGACGGTGGTGATGTACGGGCTCACCGGGAGGGTGCCGGCCACCGCGAGGAGGATGCCGCCGACCGCCGAGACGACGCCGAACAGCGCGGCGAGCACCGGCACGGCGAGCGGCCCGGTCGACACCCGCATCGCGGCGGCGGCGGGGGTCACCAGCAGCGCCATCACGAGCAGCGCACCGATGATGTGCACCGCGACCGCGACGATGAGCCCCAGCAACAGCATGAACACGAGGGACATCGTGCGCCCCGGCACGCCGCGTGCCGCGGCGGACTCCGGATCGAGCGAGTCGAAGCGCAGCGGCCGCCACACCAGCAGGAGCGCGACGAGCACGACGGCGCTGAGCACGATGAGCGCGGTCAGCTCGCCGCTGCGGACCGAGACGATCTGCCCGGTGAGCAGGCTGAACCGGTTCGCGCTGCGCCCGCTGTAGAGCGAGAGGAACAGGATGCCGAGGCCGAGGCCGAACGGCATCAGCACGCCGATGATCGAGTTCCGGTCACGGGCGCGGGCGCCGAGCCAGCCGATGAGCAGCGCCGCCGCGATCGATCCGACGAGCGACCCGGTGACGACGTCGAAGCCGAGCAGGAGCGCAGCAGCCGCCCCCGCGAACGACAGTTCGCTGATGCCGTGGACGGCGAAGGACATGTCCCGCTGGATGACGAACACCCCGATGAGGCCGCCCACGATGCCGAGCACGGCGCCCGCCCAGACGGAGTTCTGCACGAGCGCGAGGATGGCGCCGTACTGCGGCATCCCGCCGAAGAGCGCGTCGCCGATGTCGGACCAGTTCACGCGTCGCCCTCCGCCCCGTGCTCGTGGTGGTGGTGCTCGTCCGCCGCATCCGGGGCGCCCACGACGACGAGCCGACCACCGGCACGCAGCACGAACACCGGTGCGCCGTAGAGCTCGCTGAGGGTGTGGGAGGTCAGCACCTCCTCGGGGGTGCCGAGGGTGAACCTGCCGCCGGCGAGGTAGAGGATGCGGTCGACGAGGCCGAGCACCGGGTTGATGTCGTGGGTCACCAGCAGCACGCCGGCGCCCGTCTCGCGACGGTACGTGTCGATGAGCGAGACGACCGCCTGCTGGTTGGCGAGGTCGAGGCTGGTCAGCGGCTCGTCGCACAGCAGCAGCGCCGGGTCGTCGGCGAGCGCCTGCCCGACGCGCAGCCGCTGCTGCTCCCCGCCGGAGAGCACCCCGACGGGTCGGTCGGCGAAGGATGCGGCGCCGACCGCGTCGATGAGCGACGCCACCCGCGCCCGATCGCCGCGGCGCGGGATCGGCATCCCGAACCGGTGCCCGTCGACGCCGAGCGCGACCAGGTCGCGCGCCCGCAGCGGGGTGTGCGGCGGGACGGCCCGGTGCTGCGGGACGTAGCCGATGAGCCCGCCGCCCCGGCGCGGCGGGCGGCCGTTCA
>JAEZSU010000322.1 GCA_023421635.1 Actinomycetes bacterium
CGAAGGGTCAGATCGACGACCTGCTCGAGGAGATCCGCATCCGGGTCGAGCGCGACGAACGCGTGCTGGTGACGACCCTCACGAAGAAGATGGCGGAGGAGCTCACCGACTTCCTCAGCGAGCACGGAGTCAGGGTGCGGTATCTGCACTCCGACGTCGACACGCTCCGCCGCGTCGAGCTGCTCAGCGAGCTGCGGGCGGGGGTCTACGACGTGCTGGTCGGGATCAACCTGCTCCGTGAGGGCCTCGACCTGCCGGAGGTCTCGCTCGTGTCGATCCTCGACGCCGACAAGGAGGGGTTCCTGCGCAGCGGCACCTCGCTCATCCAGACCATCGGCCGCGCGGCGCGCAACGTGTCCGGGCAGGTGCACATGTACGCCGACACCATGACCGACTCGATGCGGAACGCGATCGAGGAGACCGACCGCCGGCGCGAGAAGCAGATCGCCTACAACCTGGAGCACGGCATCGATCCGCAGCCGCTGCGGAAGAAGATCGCCGACATCACCGATGCGCTCATCCGGGAGGGCGCCGACACGAAGGCCATGCTCGCCCGCGACGGCGCCAAGGGGCGCAAGGGCAAGTCGCCCACCCCGAACCTGCGGCAGGGGATCGCTGCCGAGGGTGCGAACCAGCTCGAGGAGACGATCGCAGATCTCACCGATCAGATGCTCGCGGCGGCCTCCGAGCTGAAGTTCGAGCTCGCGGCGCGGCTGCGCGACGAGGTGCAGGACCTGAAGAAGGAGCTGCGCGCCATGGAGCGCGCCGGGCACGCGTAGGAGGCGGGATGCGGCAGCGGATGACGCTCGTCACCCTCGGGGTGCACGACCTCGAACGCGCGGCGGCGTTCTACCGCGCGCTGGGATGGGACCCGCATCCGTCGTCCGTCGCCGGTGAGGTGGTGTTCTTCGACCTCGGCGGGATGGTCCTGGGACTCTGGGGGAGACGCGAACTCGCCGAGGATTCCGGGGTGACGGACGCAGGCGGATGGGGAGGGGTCACCCTCGCGCACAACGTCGCCACGGAGGCCGAGGTGGACCGCATCCTCGCGACGGCCCGCGCCGCCGGCGCGCGCATCGCGCGGTCAGGCGCGCCCACGGCCTGGGGTGGCTACTCCGGGGTGTTCGTCGACCCGGAGGGCCACCCGTGGGAGATCGCGGTGAACCGCGGCTGGCCGCTGGATCCGGAGGGCCGAGTGCGCCTGGACTGAGCCGGGCTCAGGGGCAGTGCATGAGCGGCTTCGGGCCGCTGCGGTCGAAGGTGTGCGCCGACATGGGGTGACCGCACAGCGGGCACGGACGTTCGACCCGGCTCGGTTCCGGCGTGGTCTCGTACGGCCCGACCGAGGCGGGGCCGGCGACGCGGATGAGGTTGGTGTTGAACCAGGCGTACCAGCCGCCGGCCTCGCGGACGCGTTCGGGCAGCGGGCGGCGGGGCTCCGCATCGTTCTTTCGTGCCATGATCTTTAGTGTACTAACGAATCCGAGGGGAGTGCCGGTGTCCGAGGACATGCTGCGACTGGAGAACCAGGTCTGTTTCGCCCTGGTCACCGCGGCGCGCAACGTCGTCTCCATCTACCGGCCGGTCCTGGAGCCGCTCGGGCTCACCCACCCGCAGTATCTGGTGATGCTCGCGCTCTGGGAGCGGGCGCCGCGTTCGCTCGGGGAGCTCGCTGCCGAGCTCGCGATGGAGCCCGCGACCCTCTCGCCCCTCGTGAAGCGCCTGGAGGCGCAGGGGAGGGTCGTGCGCACCCGCCGCGCCGGCGACGAACGGGTGCTGGAGATCTCCCTCACGCCGGACGGGCGCGCCCTGCGCGAGCGGGCGCTGGAGGTGCCCGCGCAGATCATGGCGCGGGTGGGCATGGATGCGGAGGGGCTCGCCGCCCTCCGTGACGGACTCGCGCCGTTCGCCGGCCGACGGTGAGCGCACGTCCGCTCCCAGCGAAGCCGGAGCCGGTGTCGGAGGCGCTGCCTAGACTTGAGTGGTGCCGATCCTTCCCGTGTCCGAACTCGCCCACTCCGCGGGAACGCTGAGCGTCCGCGGCGCCCGCGTCCACAACCTGCAGGACGTCGATCTCGACATCCCGCGCGACTCGATGGTCGTGTTCACGGGGCTGTCGGGCTCGGGCAAGTCGAGCCTCGCATTCGACACGATCTTCGCCGAGGGGCAGCGCCGCTACGTCGAGTCGCTGAGCTCCTATGCGCGGCAGTTCCTCGGCCAGGTCGACCGGCCCGACGTCGACTTCATCGAGGGGCTCAGCCCGGCGGTCTCGATCGACCAGAAGTCCACGAACCGGAACCCGCGCTCGACGGTCGGCACGATCACCGAGATCCACGACTACATGCGGCTGCTGTGGGCGCGCATCGGCGTGCCGCACTGTCCCGAGTGCGGTGAGGTCATCCAGCGGCAGACCGTGCAGCAGATCGCGGACCAGCTCATGGAGCTGCCCGAGCGCACCCGGTACCAGATCGTCGCACCCGTCGTCACGCAGAAGAAGGGCGAGTTCGTCGACCTCTTCAAGGAGCTGAGCGCCAAGGGGTACGCGCGCGCCGTCGTCGACGGCGACCTGGTGCAGCTCGCCGAGCCGCCGACGCTGAAGAAGAGCTACAAGCACGACATCGCGGTCGTGGTCGACCGCCTCGTCGCCGGCCCCGACATCCTCTCCCGCGTCACCGACTCGGTCGAGACCGCGCTGGGCCTCGCCGGCGGTGTCATGCAGGTCAACTTCGTCGACGAGGAGGGTGACGCCGCGTGGCAGAACTTCAGTGAGAAGCTCGCCTGCCCGAACGGCCACCCGCTGCAGCTGACCGAGATCGAGCCGCGCACCTTCTCGTTCAACGCGCCGTTCGGCGCGTGCCCCACCTGCTCGGGCCTCGGCACCCGGATGTCGGTCGACGTCGAGCTCATGCTGGGCGACGAAGACCTCTCGATCCGCCAGGGCGTCCTCATCCCGTGGACGACGCAGGGCAAGGGCCTGTTCCAGTACTACGAGCGGCTCCTGGAGGGCCTCGCCGACGACCTCGGCTTCTCGCTGGAGACGCCGTGGCGCGACCTCGACCAGTCCGTGAAGGACGCGGTGCTCTACGGCGACAACTTCAAGGTGTCGGTCAAGTGGAAGAACCGGTACGGCCGCGAGATGCGGTACACCTCGGGGTTCGAGGGCGTCGTGCCCTACATCGAGCGGCAGTACCAGGAGGCGGACTCCGACAGCGCCAGGCAGCGATGGGGCGAGTACCTCCGCGAGGTGCCGTGCGCCGTGTGCGACGGCGACCGGCTGAAGCCCGAGGTCCTCGCGGTGCTCGTGCACGGCCGCTCCATCGCCGACGCGTCGCGGATGAGCCTGGCCGAGGCGCAACGGTACTTCGCCGAGCTCGAGCTCACCGACCGTGAGGCGCACATCGCCGCGGCCGTGCTCCGGGAGATCCGCGTGCGGCTCGACTTCCTGCTGCAGGTGGGCCTGAACTACCTCAGCCTGTCCCGGTCGGCGGGGTCGCTCTCCGGCGGCGAGGCGCAGCGCATCCGCCTCGCGACGCAGATCGGCTCCGGCCTGACCGGCGTGCTCTACGTCCTCGACGAGCCGTCGATCGGGCTGCACCAGCGTGACAACCGCCGCCTCATCGAGACGCTGCAGGCGCTGAAGGATCTGGGGAACACGCTGCTCGTGGTCGAGCACGACGAGGAGACCATCCAGGCCGCCGACTGGATCGTGGACATCGGTCCGCGTGCGGGTGTCGAGGGCGGTCGCGTGGTGCACTCCGGGCCGTACCGCCAGCTGCTGGAGGAGAAGGAGTCGCTCACGGCCGCCTACCTCTCCGGGCGGCGCAGCATCCCCGTCCCCGCGAAGCGCCGCCGCATCGACAAGAAGCGGCAGATCACGGTCGTCGGCGCCCGCGAGAACAACCTGAAGAACGTCACCGCCACCTTCCCGCTCGGCGTCATGACGGCGGTCACCGGCGTCAGCGGCTCCGGCAAGTCCACCCTGGTGAACGGCATCCTCTACGAGGTCCTGGCGTCGCGGCTGAACGGTGCGCGTCGCGTGCCGGGCAAGCACACCCGCGTCACCGGACTCGACGAGCTGGACAAGGTCGTGCACGTCGACCAGGCGCCCATCGGCCGCACCCCGCGCTCGAACCCGGCCACCTACACCGGGGTGTTCGACCGCATCCGGAACCTCTTCGCCGAGACACCGGAGGCGAAGGCCCGCGGCTACCAGGCCGGGCGGTTCAGCTTCAACGTCAAGGGCGGCCGGTGCGAGGCATGCTCGGGCGACGGCACGATCAAGATCGAGATGAACTTCCTGCCGGACGTGTACGTGGACTGCGAGGTCTGCCACGGCAAGCGGTACAACCGCGACACGCTCGCCGTGCACTACAAGGGCAAGAACATCGCCGAGGTGCTGGAGATGCCGATCGCGGAGGCGGCCGACTTCTTCGAGCCCATCCAGGCCATCCACCGCTACCTGCGCACGCTGGTCGACGTCGGACTCGGATACGTCCGGCTCGGGCAGTCCGCGACGACCCTCTCCGGCGGCGAGGCGCAGCGCGTCAAGCTGGCGACCGAGCTGCAGCGGCGGTCGAACGGCCGGAGCGTGTACGTGCTCGACGAGCCCACGACGGGCCTGCACTTCGAAGACGTCGCGCGGCTGCTCGAGGTGCTCGGCGGCCTCGTCGACAAGGGCAACACCGTCATCGTGATCGAGCACAACCTCGACGTCATCAAGTCCGCGGACTGGGTGATCGACATGGGCCCCGAGGGCGGCTCCGGCGGCGGCACGATCGTGGCGACCGGCACGCCGGAGGTCGTGGCGCGCACGGAGGAGAGCCACACCGGGCGGTTCCTCGCTGAGGTGCTCGGGCTCGACGAGCGGCGCAAGGCCGGCTGAGGATGCCGTCGGTCCTGCCGTACCGGCCGAAGCAGGGGGAGATCCCCACGAACCCCGGGGTCTACCGGTTCCGTGACGCCGACGGCCGCATCCTCTACGTCGGCAAGGCGAAGAACCTCCGCGCCCGGCTGTCGAACTACTTCGCGCCGCTGCACACCCTGCACGAACGCACCCGCCGCATGGTCACGACCGCGGCCTCGGTGGAGTGGACGGTGGTGGGCAGCGACGTCGAGGCGCTGCAGCTGGAGTACATGTGGATCCAGGAGTTCACGCCGCCGTTCAACGTCAGGTACAAGGACGACAAGTCCTATCCGTACCTCGCGGTGACCCTCGGCGACGAGGCGCCCCGGGTGCTCGTCACCCGGAACCGCCGCATCCCCAAGGCGAAGTACTTCGGCCCGTACCCGAAGATCTGGGCGGTGCACGACACCATCGACCTGATGATCAAGGTGTTCCCGATCCGAACCTGCTCCGACGCCTCGTACAAGAAGGCGATGGCGACCGGCAGGCCGTGCTTCCCCGGGCAGATCGGCCGCTGCGGCGGGCCGTGCTCCATGAAGGTCACGATCGAGGAGCACCGCGCCGTCGTCGACGACTTCGTGGCCTTCCTCTCCGGCGGGGACCAGCGGTTCACCCGGGAACTCACCAGGCGGATGCAGGACGCCGCCGCCGCCATGGAGTACGAGGCCGCCGCCTCCTACCGCGACAAGCTCCAGGCGATCGAGGCGGTCCTCGGCAAGAGCGCGCTCGTGCTCGCCGACGACACCGACGCCGACCTGTTCGGCATCGCCGAGGACGAGCTCGCGGCCGCGGTGCAGCACTTCATCGTGCGCGGCGGACGCGTGCGAGGCGTCCGTGCGACCACGATCGACAAGGAGATCGACATCTCCGGACCCGAACTGGTCGACCAGGTGCTGCAGCGTACCTACGGCGACGCGAACGCGGCCGACATCCCCAAGCAGGTGCTGGTGCCGCAGCTTCCCGACGACGCTGCGGAGCTCGAGCAGTGGCTCCGGGACAAGCGTGGGAAGAACGTCACGCTCCAGGTGGCGCAGCGCGGGCGGAAGGCCGAGCTGATGAAGACGGCCACCATGAACGCGCAGCAGGCGCTCATGCTCCACAAGACCCGCCGCACCAGCGATTACGTCGCACGCACCCAGGCCCTCACCGACCTGCAGGAGGCGCTGGGGCTCCCCGAGGCTCCGCTGCGGATCGAATGCTTCGACGTGTCGCACTTGTCGGGCACGAACGTCGTGGCCTCGATGGTCGTGTTCGAGGACGGGCTGCCGCGAAAGGACCAGTACCGGTCGTTCTCGATCGCCGAGACCACCGACGACACCGACTCGATCCATCAGGTGCTCACGCGCCGCCTCGCCTACCTCGACCGGGCCGACGAGCACGATCCCGAGCGGACCCGACCCCGGTTCGCCTACCCGCCGCAGCTGCTCGTGGTCGACGGCGGCAGGCCGCAGGTGGAGGCGGCGGCACGCGCCCTCGCCGACAGCGGGCACACCGAGATCGCGCTGTGCGGCATCGCCAAGCGCCTCGAGGAGATCTGGCTGCCGGGGGAGGAGTACCCCGTCATCCTGCCCCGCACCTCCGAGGCGCTGTACCTCGTCCAGCGGCTGCGCGACGAGGCGCACCGCTTCGCGATCACCCATCAGCGTCGTCGCCGCAAGCGCGACATCACCACCGTGCTGAGCGAGGTGCCGGGGCTCGGCGACGCCCGCATCAAGGCGCTCCTGCGCCACTTCGGCTCCGTCGCCGCGCTCAGGCAGGCGACGCCGGACGAGATCGCGGCGCTCCCGGGGATCGGACCCAAGCTCGCCCAGGCGGTGCACGCGCACCTCGCCGCTCGATAGGGTGGGACCGATCGGGGTGGACATGACGGACGCGAACACGCAGCGCAGGGGCGAGGTGCTCATCGTCACGGGCATGTCCGGCGCCGGACGGTCCACCGTCGCCAACGCCCTCGAGGACCTCGACTGGTACGTGGTGGACAACCTGCCGCCGCAGATGCTCCGTCCCTTGCTGGAGCTGTCCGAGCTCGCGCAGGACGCGGTACCCCGCGTTGCCGCGGTCGTCGACGTGCGCGGCCGCGAGCTGTTCTCCCGCCTGCCCGACGTGACCCGGTCGCTCCGGGACCGGCGGGACGTGCGCGTGCTGTTCCTGGATGCGGCGGACGACGTGCTCGTGCGCCGGTTCGAGGCGGTGCGCCGGCCCCACCCCCTGCAGCACGGCGGCTCGATCGTCGACGGCATCCGCCACGAGCGGCAGCTGCTCGCTCCGCTCCGGGAGAGCGCGGACGTCATCATCGACACCAGCCGCTACAACGTGCACGACCTGACGACCCGCATCGCCGAGCTGTTCGCGGCGCAGGGCTCGGCCAAGCACACCCTCACGATCATGAGTTTCGGGTTCAAGTACGGTCTGCCCCCGGACGCGGATCTGGTCGCCGACATGCGGTTCCTGCCGAACCCGTACTGGACCGAGGACCTGCGGCACCTCACCGGCGAGGACGAGGAGGTGCGCGAGTTCGTCCTGGGCCAGGAGGGGGCGCGCGAGTTCCTCGACGCGTACGCGGTGGCGCTCCGCCCCGTCCTCGAGGGGTATCAGCGGGAGAACAAGCGACACTCGATCGTCGCCATCGGTTGCACCGGCGGCAAGCACCGATCGGTGGTCATGGCCCGCGAACTCGCTGCAAGACTCGCCGGGACGCCGGGCGTCGCCATCGGCGTCACTCATCGCGACCTCGGTCGAGAGTAGGCTGGAACGTCGTTCCCGTCCCCCGAACCGAGGAGTACCGTGCCCCTGACCGCCGATGTGAAGGCCGAATTGATCACGGTGCGGGACCCCCGTCCCACCGCGCGGGTCGCCGAGTTGACGGCGATCCTGCGCTTCGCCGGCGGTCTGCACAACATCGCCGGCCGTGTCGCCGTCGAGGCCGAGGTCGATTCCGAGCAGCTCGCCCGCCGCGTCGGTCGCGAATTGGTCGAACTGTACGGGGTGCGCCCCGAGCTCGCGCACGTGCAGGGATCGGCCGGTCGCACCGGTACGCACGTCGCCGTGCGGGTGATCGACGGCGGCGAGACCCTCGCTCGTCAGACCGGGCTGCTCGACCAGCGTCGCCGTCCGGTGCGAGGCCTTCCGAACAGGCTCACCACCGGTGCCCGGCCCGACCTCGCCGCGGTGTGGCGCGGCGCGTTCCTCGCCAGCGGCACGCTCACCGAGCCCGGCCGGTCCGCGGCGCTGGAGATCGCCTGCCCCACGGGCGAGGCCGCCATGGCGCTCGTGGGCGCCGCGCACCGCATCGGGATCGCCGCGAAGGCGCGCGAGGTGCGCGGTGTGCCGCGCGTCGTCGTCCGTGAGGGCGAGGCCATCCGCGCGACGCTGTACGAGATGGGCGCGCGCCGTGCCTCCGAGGCGTGGGACCAGCTGCGTCAGCGGCGGGAGGTCCGCGCCGGCGTGAACCGCCTGGTCAACTTCGACGACGCGAACCTGCGCCGCTCCGCCCAGGCCGCCGTCGCGGCGTGCGCCCGCGTGGAGCGCGCGCTCGAGATCCTCGGCGACACCGTGCCCGACCACCTGCGGCAGGCGGGCGAGCTCCGTCTCGCCCACCGGGACGCCAGCCTCGACGAGCTCGGCCACCACGCCGACCCGCCGCTCACGAAGGACGCCGTCGCCGGCCGCATCCGCCGCCTGCTCGCGATGGCAGACAAGAAGGCGGAGGCCGACGGCATCCCCGGCACGGAGTCCGCCGTGCCCGCCGGCGCCGAGGACTGACCGCGCGCGGGAATCAACCCCCGTCGCGGCAGGTTGCCTGTCACTAGGATGATCACGTCACCCTCGCCCCGCCGGGGACTCCGGCGCCGGCGCCGACAGGAAAGAAGAGGACATGGCGAAGTACACGCTGCCCGAACTCGGTTACGACTACGCGGCACTCGAGCCGCACATCAGCGCGACCATCATGGAGCTGCACCACTCGAAGCACCACCAGGCCTATGTGACCGGCGCGAACACCGCGCTGGAGCAGCTGGCCGAGGCGCGTGAGAGCGGCAACCTCGCGAACGTGAACAAGCTCGAGAAGGACCTGTCGTTCAACCTGGGCGGGCACACGAACCACTCGGTGTTCTGGACCAACCTCTCCCCGAACGGCGGCGACAAGCCGACGGGCGACCTGGAGGCGGCGATCGCCGACCAGTTCGGCTCCTTCGACAAGTTCCAGGCGCACTTCACCGCCGCCGCCCTCGGCGTGCAGGGCTCGGGCTGGGCGGGCCTGTTCTACGACTCGATCGGCCAGAACCTGATCATCCAGCAGATGTTCGACCAGCAGTCGCAGATCGCTGCGGGCACCGTGCCGCTGCTCCTGCTCGACGTCTGGGAGCACGCGTACTACCTCGACTACAAGAACGTCCGCGCCGACTACGTCAAGGCGTTCTGGAACATCGCGAACTGGGAGAACGTCCAGGCCCGCTTCGCCACGGCTCGCGAGCAGACGACTGGTCTGCTGGTAGGGTCCTAACCGGGTGAGGATGCCTCGGAGCCCTCACCGTTCGGCCGGGGGCTCCGGCATCCCACCTTTCCTTTGAAACAGCGTGCCGTGACCGGACTGTGCGAGCTGCGGCGCGACGAGAAAACGGGAGACACCGTGTCTGTCAAGATCGGCATCAACGGCTTCGGCCGTATCGGGCGCAACTACCTGCGCGCAGCTCTTGCCCAGGGAGCTGACCTGGACATCGTGGCGGTGAACGACCTCACCGACAACAAGACCCTCGCACACCTGCTGAAGTACGACTCGGTCACCGGCCGGCTCGCGGAAGAGGTCACGTACGACGAGGACTCCATCACCGTCGGCGGGCACAAGATCAAGGTCCTCGCGGAGCGCGACCCCGCGAACCTCCCCTGGGGCGAGCTCGGCGTCGACATCGTGATCGAGTCGACCGGCCGCTTCACCAAGGCGGAGGACGCCAAGAAGCACATCGCCGCCGGCGCCAAGAAGGTGCTCATCTCCGCTCCCGCGAGCGGCGACGACGTCACCATCGTCATGGGCGTCAACGAGGGCGACTACAACCCCGAGACCGACGTCATCATCTCGAACGCGTCCTGCACCACGAACTGCCTCGCGCCGCTGGCGAAGGTGTTCAACGACAAGTTCGGCATCGTCAAGGGTCTCATGACCACGGTCCACGCGTACACCGCCGACCAGAACCTGCAGGACGGCCCGCACAAGGACCTCCGTCGTGCTCGCGCCGCAGCGATCAACATCGTGCCGACCTCCACCGGTGCCGCCAAGGCCATCGGTCTCGTGCTGCCCGAGCTGAAGGGCAAGCTCGACGGTTTCGCGCTGCGCGTTCCGATCCCCACCGGCTCCATCACGGACCTGACGGTCGAGGCGTCCCGCGACGTCACGGTCGAGGAGATCAAGGCCGCCTACAAGGAGGCCGCCGAGGGACCGCTCAAGGGCATCCTGAAGTACACCGAGGACGAGATCGTCTCCAGCGACATCGTCACCGACCCGCACTCGTCGATCTTCGACGCAGGCCTCCTGCGCGTCATCGGCAACCAGGTCAAGCTCTCGAGCTGGTACGACAACGAGTGGGGCTACTCCAACCGTCTCGTCGACCTGACCGAGTACGTGGCCGAGCGCCTCTAAGCGATCCATCATGGCTCTGCGCACCCTCGACTCGCTGGGTTCGCTCGCCGGGAAGCGCGTCATCGTCCGTGCTGACCTGAACGTCCCGCTCAAGGACCAGGTCATCACGGACGATGGTCGCGTCCGGGCGACGCTTCCGACCCTCGACGCCCTGATCAACCAGGGCGCCCGCGTCATCGTCTGCTCCCACCTGGGGCGTCCCGATGGCGCGCCCAACCCGAAGTACAGCCTCGAGCCGGTCGCCCAGCGGCTCTCGGAGCTGCTCGGCAAGCCGGTCGCGTTCGCGCGCGACACGGTCGGCGAGTCCGCGCACGAGGCGGTCGCCGCCCTCGGCGACGGCGACGTGGCGGTCATCGAGAACCTCCGGTTCAACCCGGGGGAGACCTCGAAGGACGCCGACGAGCGCCGTGCGTTCGCGCAGCAGCTCGCCGAGCTCGGCGACGTGCTCGTCTCGGACGGGTTCGGCGTCGTGCACCGCAAGCAGGCGAGCGTGTACGAGCTCGCCCAGCTGCTGCCCTCGGCCGCGGGCCTGCTCATCGCGGCGGAGCTCGACGTCCTCGACCGCCTCACCGAGAACCCCGAGCGCCCCTATGCGGTCGTGCTCGGCGGATCGAAGGTGAGTGACAAGCTCGGTGTCATCGCGCACCTGCTGCCGCGCGTCGACACCCTCCTCATCGGCGGCGGGATGCTGTACACCTTCCTCGCCGCGCAGGGCTACAAGGTGGGCGAGAGCCTGCTCGAGAAGGACCAGATCGACACCGTCGCCGGGTACATGCGCGAGGCCGCCGAGCGCGGCGTCGAGATCGTGCTCCCCGTCGACGCGGTGGTGGCGGCATCCTTCTCCGCGGACGCGGAGCACGTCGTGGCACCCGCCGAGGCGCTCGAGGACACCCCGTTCGGGGCGTCTGGCATGGGCCTGGACATCGGCCCGCGCACGGCGGAGCGGTTCGCCGAGGTCATCCGCGGCAGCCGCACCGTGTTCTGGAACGGCCCGATGGGCGTGTTCGAGATGCCCGCCTTCGCCGCCGGCACCAAGGCCGTCGCGCAGGCGCTCACCGAGGTCGACGGGCTGTCCGTCGTCGGCGGCGGCGACTCCGCAGCGGCCGTGCGCCAGCTCGGATTCCGCGACGACCAGTTCGGCCACATCTCCACCGGAGGTGGCGCCAGCCTCGAGTTCCTCGAGGGAAAGAAGCTTCCCGGCCTGGAGGTCCTCGGATGGCAGTGAACACCCGTACCCCGCTCATCGCGGGCAACTGGAAGATGAACCTGGACCACCTCCAGGCCGTGGCACTGGTGCAGAAGCTGCACTGGACGCTGAAGGACGCGAAGCACGAGGACGGGTCGGTCGAGGTCGCCCTGTTCCCGCCGTTCACGGACCTGCGCACGGTGCAGACCCTCATCGACGCGGACAAGATCCCGTTCGCGCTCGGTGCGCAGGACCTGTCGACGCACACGTCCGGCGCCTACACCGGTGAGGTCTCGGGTGTCTTCCTCGCGAAGCTCGACTGCCGCTACGTCATCATCGGCCACTCCGAGCGCCGCGAGTACCACGCCGAGACGGACGAGGTCGTGGCCGCCAAGGTGCAGGCCGCGCTCACGCACGGACTCGTGCCCGTGATCTGCGTCGGTGAGACGGCCGCAGACCTCGAGGAGTTCGGCGCGAGCGCCGTGCCCGTCGGGCAGCTGCGGAAGGCGCTCGAGGGGGTGTCGGCGGACGCCGACATCGTCGTCGCCTACGAGCCGGTCTGGGCGATCGGCTCCGGTCAGGCAGCGACCCCGGAACAGGCGCAGGACGTGTGCGCGAAGCTGCGCGAGGTCGTCGCCGAGGCGATGGGCGCTGACGCCGCGGCCCGCACCCGCATCCTGTACGGCGGATCGGTGAAGTCCTCGAACATCGCGAGCTTCATGCGCGAGCCCGACGTCGACGGCGCCCTCGTCGGCGGCGCGAGCCTCGTCGCGGACGAGTTCGCCGCGATCATCCGGTACCAGAAGCACGTCGGCGTCTGACGACGCCCCGGTATAGTTGTTCTTCGTGCGATCCGCCGGGTCGCCGTGAAAGGTAGTCACGACCGTGCAGATCCTTGAGTTCGTGCTCCAGGTGCTCCTGGGCATCACGAGCCTGCTGCTGACCCTGCTGATCCTGCTCCACAAGGGTCGCGGCGGGGGCCTGTCCGACATGTTCGGCGGCGGCATGAGCTCGACGCTCGGCTCCTCCGGGCTGGCGGAGCGCAACCTGAACCGCTTCACCGTGGTCCTGGCGCTCGTCTGGTTCGTCTCGATCGTGGCACTCGGCCTCATCACGAAGTTCTCGGGATTGGTGTGACCATGGCTACCGGAGGAAATGCGATCCGCGGCACCCGAGTCGGTGCCGGCCCGATGGGCGAGCAGGACCACGGCTTCCACGCCGACCGCGTGGCCGTGTCGTACTGGGACGCGCTCGGCAACGAGACCGTCCGCTACTTCGCCGCCGGGATCCCCGACGAGGAGATCCCGGAGACCATCGACTCGCCGCACTCGGGCCTGCCCGCCGGGCGCGACAAGAACAACCCGCCGGAGCTCGCCCGCACCGAGCCGTATAAGACGCACCTCGCGTACGTGAAGGAGCGTCGGACGGACGACGAGGCGGAGCAGCTCCTCGACGAGGCGCTGCAGAAGCTGCGCGAGCGTCGGGGCCTGTAAGACCGACGAGAAGGGGCGGATGCTGCTGCATCCTCCCCTTCCGCGTGTCTGCGCCGATCAGTACTCGGCGTCGATGAGCTCCGGCGGCACCTTGGCGGCTGCCGCGCGGTCGACGAAGAACACCGTGCGCTTGCGTCCCTTCGCACCGGCGGCGGGGACGCTCTGGTAGCTGGCGCCGGCAAGTGCGAGCCCGAGTGCGGACGCCTTGTCGTCGCCTACGAGCACCAGCCACACGCGCTTCGAGGAGTTGATAACCGGCCGGGTCATGGTGATCCGCTCCGGCGGCGGCTTGGGGGAGTCGCGCACCGGGAGGGTCGACTGGTCGGTCACCTGGATCTCGGGGCGGTCGGGGAAGAGCGAGGCGATGTGCGCATCCGGGCCGACGCCGAGGAAGCACACGTCGAACGACGGCCAGGCACCGACGGCGTCATCGGCGAACGTCGCGAGCTCCGCAGCGTACGCCGCTGCGGCCTCGTCGAGCTCGAGCCCGTCATCGCTCGCCGGCATGGTGTGGATGTTCGCCGCCGGCACACCGGCCACGTCGAACAGGGCCGCGTAGGCGGGCAGGTCGTTGCGATCGGGATCGCCGCGGGGCACGAACCGCTCGTCGCTCCACCAGAAGTGCACGAGCGACCAGTCGACCTCGCGCAGCCGCGGGT
>JAEZSU010000354.1 GCA_023421635.1 Actinomycetes bacterium
GGCACCTGCTGAAGGGCCAGGGCGACTTCGTCGGCCTCGCGAACTACGTCAGCGTGCTGAGCGACCCGTTCTTCTGGAACGCGTTCGGCAACACGGTGAGCATCTTCCTGCTCTCCGCCATCCCGCAGCTCGTGGTGGCGACCGGCATCGCCGCGCTCCTGGACCAGGCGATCCGCGGCAAGACCTTCTGGCGCATGAGCGTCCTGCTGCCCTACATCGTGGCTCCGGTCGCGGTGACCGTGATCTTCCTGCAGGTCTTCAACCAGTACCACGGCCCGATCGCCGGGCTCCTGGAGCTGTTCGGACTGGACCCGATCCGCTGGACGTTCGACGTCTTCCCCTCGCACGTCGCCATCGCCACGATGGTGAACTGGCGCTGGACCGGCTACAACGCGCTGCTGCTGCTGGCCGCCATGCAGGCCGTGCCGCGCGACGTCTACGAATCCGCAGCCATCGACGGCGACAACAAGCTCCGCAGGTTCTGGTCCATCACCATCCCCATGATCCGCCCGACGCTCGTCTTCGTCATCATCACCGCCACCATCGGGGGCCTGCAGATCTTCACCGAGCCGCGGCTGTTCGACGCCCGCTACTACGGCGGCGCCAACCGGCAGTTCCAGACGATCGTGCTCTTCCTCTACGAGATGGGCTTCGTGCGGCGCGACTTCGGCCGGGCATCCGCCACCGCCTGGATCCTGTTCCTCGTCATCGTGCTCGTCGGGCTCCTCAGCTTTGCGATCACCAGAGCCATCCGCAGTGCCGACACCAAGACCGGACGGGTCAAACTCGTCACGATCGGCGCGCAGCAGGGGGAGTCATGACCGGTCTCGTCGCCACACCGCGCTCGTCCAAGCCCGCCTCCGAGAAGGAGCGGCGCACCGCCGAGGCCGAACGCCGCGCACGGCGCAAGCGCGCCTACGAACGCCCCGGGATGCTGACCTACGCCCTCCTGATCGCCTTCTTCGCGGGGTCCGCCTTCCCGCTGTGGTGGTCGTTCGTCATCGGCAGCCGCCAGTCCTCCGACGTCAATCTGGTGCCGCCGGCCATCGTGCCGGGCGGGAACTTCCTCGTGAACGTCGGCAAGGTGTTCGACACCGTGCCGTTCTGGCTGGCGCTTGCGAACAGCATCGTCATCTCGGGCGCGATCACGGTGTCCGTGGTGTTCTTCTCCACCCTCGCCGGGTACTCGTTCGCGAAGCTGCGCTTCCGCGGCCGGACGGGGCTCCTCCTCGCCGTCATCGCGACCATGGCGATCCCGACCCAGCTCGGCATCATCCCCCTGTTCATGCTCATGGGCGAGTGGGGCTGGATCGGCACCGTGCAGGCGGTCATCGTGCCGGGCATGGTCACCGCATTCGGCGTCTTCTTCATGCGGCAGTACCTCGTCGACGTGATCCCCGACGAGCTCATCGAGGCTGCCAGGGTCGACGGCGCCAGCATGTTCGGCACGTTCTGGCACGTCGCGCTCCCCGCGGCGCGGCCCGCGATGGCGGTGCTCGCACTGTTCACCTTCATGGCATCGTGGACCGACTACCTCTGGCCGCAGCTCGTCCTGAGCCCACGGAACCCCAACGTGCAGACGGCGCTCGCCGCCCTCAGCGCCGCGGGCGGGCAGAACCCGGACAACGCCATGGTGCTCGCGGGCGCCGTCCTCTCGGTGATCCCCCTCCTCATCCTCTTCGTCGTCGCGGGCCGCCAGCTCGTGGCCGGAATCATGCAAGGTGCAGTGAAAGGCTGATATGACCGTCGATGTGTCGATCCATTCCCGGGAACGTCCGGAGGAGCTCGCGGAGTCGGGCTTCCCCGCCGACTTCCTCTTCGGTGCCGCCACCGCGGCGTACCAGATCGAGGGCGCGGCCGACGAGGACGGGCGCGGCCCGTCCATCTGGGACACCTTCAGCGAGACCCCGGGGAAGGTCGTGGGCGGCGACACCGGCGCGGTCGCCGTCGACCACTACCACCGGCTCGACGCGGACCTCGACCTGATGGCGGAGCTCGGCCTGGAGGCGTACCGCTTCTCCATCTCCTGGCCCCGCATCCAGCCGACCGGCTCCGGCCCCGTCAACCAGGCGGGGATCGACTTCTATCGCCGGCTCGCCGACGGGCTCATCGCCCGCGGCATCCGCCCCATCGCGACCCTCTACCACTGGGACCTGCCGCAGGCCCTCGAGGACCTGGGCGGCTGGACGAACCGCGAGACCGCCCATCGGTTCGCCGAGTACACCCGCCTCGTCGTCGACGCGCTCGGTGACCGCATCCCGTCCTGGACCACGCTGAACGAACCGTGGTGCAGCGCGTTCCTCGGGTACGGCTCGGGGGCGCACGCACCCGGCCGCACCGAGGCGGATGCTGCGCTTCGCGCCATGCACCACCTGAACCTCGCGCACGGCCTTGCCGTGCAGGTGATCCGGGAGGTGGCCCCTCGCGCGCAGGTGTCGGTGACGCTCAACTTCCACGCCGTCCGCGGCGACGACGCCGAGGCCGTCCGCAGGATCGATGCGCTGGCGAACCGGTCGTTCACCGGCCCCCTGCTGGAGGGCGCCTACCCCGCCGACCTGATCGAGGACACCTCGGCAGTGACGGACTGGTCGTTCCTGCAGCCGGGCGACGAGGCGATCATCCACCAGCCGATCGACTTCCTCGGCGTGAACTACTACTCGACCACCCGGGTACGCATGTGGGACGGCGTCTCGCCGCGGCAGCGGGCGGACGGGCACAAGGACGTCGGCGGCTCCCCCTGGCCCGGCAGCGAGCACGTGGAGTTCCTGCAGCAGGAGGGGCCCTACACCGCGATGGGGTGGAACATCGCCCCGGAGGCACTGGAAGAGCTCCTCGTCTCGCTGCACACGCGGTACTCGGACCTGCCCCTCATGATCACGGAGAACGGCGCCGCGTTCGACGACGTGGTCGACGGCGACCGCGTCCCCGACCCGCTGCGCGTCGACTACCTCCGTCGGCACTTCCTCGCCGCCCGCCGCGCGCTCGACCGGGGCGTGGACCTCCGCGGTTACCTCGTCTGGTCGCTCCTGGACAACTTCGAATGGGGCTACGGGTACAGCAAGCGGTTCGGCATCGTCCACGTCGACTACGACACCCTGCAGCGCACGGTGAAGGACAGCGGCCGCTGGCTGGCCGCGCTGATCGAGCGCCGCGCGGTCCCGGAGTGAGCACTCCCGGAGGGGTGCCATACGCTACAGGAGGGGAAACGGATGCTGCGGGTCGGGCGCGGCCCGGCACCGGCGGAGGGGAGGCCAGCGTGGACCGGACGGCAGCCTCGTCGAAATCGAAGATCCCGACGCTGCGCGCCGTCGCAGCACTCGCAGGCGTCTCCACCTCCACCGCATCCCGCGTCATCACCGGGTCCCCGCACGTGACGCCCGAGGCGGTCGCACGCGTCACGGCGGCGATCGACGAGCTCGGATACGTGCCGAACCGCGCCGCGCGCAGCCTCGTGCGCCGGCAGCCGCAGACCATCGCGATGATGATCCCGGAACGCACCGCCGAGTTCTTCGCCGACCCGTACTTCGCGGAGGTCATCCAGGGCGCGGCCG
>JAEZSU010000381.1 GCA_023421635.1 Actinomycetes bacterium
GCGCTCGCGTATCCGCTGCGTTCGCTGCACGACGCCGGCGCGTCGCTGCGCTTCGGTTCGGACGCGCCGGTGTCCGCACTCGACCCGTGGGCGGCGATGGCCGGCGCGGTGTTCCGCACCCGCGACGGCCGCGAACCGTGGCAGGCGACCGAGGCGGTGCCGCTCGAGGTCGCGCTCGCGGCATCGACGGCGGGCGGGTCGCAGCATCCGTCGTCCATCGCGGTCGGGGAGCCGGCGGACCTCGTCCTGTGCGGAGCCGACCCGTTCGCGGTGGACGAGCGAGGCCTGCGCGGCATGGAGGTGCGCGCCACTCTGCGCGCCGGCCGCATCCTGCACCGGGCCTGACCGCGCCTCACTTCGCGTGACAGTTCCTGCGGGTTCGGGATGCGGGATGCCGCAGCACCTGCCACGTGAACGGGTGCGGGTTCGCCGCGTCTGACTTCGGGTGGCAGTTCCTGCGGGATCCGGATGTGGGAAGCGGCGGGAGCTGCCACCTGAACGCCGCGCGTGACGCAGCCAGCGCAGACCACCCCGACGCATGAAGAAGCCCCCGCCGGGGCGGGGGCCTCTTCGGGAGCGGAGGGTCAGCCGGCGAGGTGCGCCGAGAGGAACCAGCGGTCCTTCTCGAGGCCTTCGCGGATGCCGATGACGACGTCCTGGCTGGTGAGGTCGACCTCGTCGAGGCCGTCGATCGCGGTCTGCAGGTCGACCAGCACGCCGTCGATGTCGGCGACGATCGCGCGGATCATGTCGTCCCACTGGGTGAAGCCGGCGGGCACCTGCGAGGGCTTGGCCTTCGCGGCGACGGTGCTGAGGCGTGCGTCGATCGGCAGGCCCAGGGCGACGATGCGCTCGGCGGTGGAGTCGGCCCAGTCGCGGGCGTGCTCGACGACCGTGTCGAGGAGTTCGTGGATGGCGATGAAGTTCGCGCCGCGCACGTTCCAGTGCGCCTGCTTGCCGTTGACCTCGAGCGCCTGGAGGCCGAGGGTCACCGGAGTCAGGAACTGAGCGGCGGCAGCGGCGACGGTCGGGTCGACCGCGCTGGCCGGGATCGTGTGGGTGTTCGTCATGTTCGTGCCTCCGTCTCGTACAGAACGATGCTCTGTCTGGTTCAACGCTAGCCATCCACCCGCATTCCGCAAGCAAGTTGAGCCTGTGCTAATCAGGTGTTTTCGTGCGCCGAACGCGTCGGAGTCGGCCGCAGCCAGCGCGAGGCATTAGCGTCGTGGGGTGACCGCGCCCGAACAGCCACACGCCCCGCAGGAACTCGACGTCCCATCCCGCCGCGTGCGCCGGGAGCCGACGGGTGCGTCCCCCGAGCACGCGGAGCCCTCGCACTTCATCCCGCACGTGCAGGGCCTGCGCGCGATCGCCGTGCTGCTCGTGGTGATCTACCACTTCTGGCCCGGGCGCCTGCCGGGCGGCTTCGTCGGCGTCGACGTGTTCTTCGTCATCTCCGGCTTCCTCATCACCGGCCACCTCATGCGGGAGCTCAGCGCCACCGGCACCGTGCGGCTCGCCCAGTTCTGGGCGCGCCGTGCGCGACGGCTGCTGCCCGCATCCCTGCTCGTGCTCCTGTTCTGCGCGCTCGCGGTGTCGACGCCGTACCTGTTCCCGGTGTCGGGGCTGGCGCGAGAGATCTCGGAGATCCTCGCCTCGACCTTCTACGTCGAGAACTGGTACCTGGCGTTCACCTCGGCCGACTACCTCAACCACGCCGGCGACCCGACCACGGTGCAGCACTACTGGTCGCTGTCACTGGAGGAGCAGTTCTACGTCATGTGGCCGCTGCTCATGCTCCTCGCGGCATGGATCGCGGTGAAGTCGCGCCGGCGTGGCATCCGGATGACGATCCTCGTCACGCTCGCCGTGGTCAGCGTCGCTTCGCTCATCTTCTGCATCGTCTACACCGTGCTGCAGCCGGCGCCCGCCTACTTCGTCACCTTCGGGCGGATGTGGGAGTTCGGCCTGGGTGCCGTCATCGCGCTCGTGCCGGCGCTCCGGGTGCGGAACGCGTGGGTGAGCTTCGTGCTCGGCTGGGCCGGCGTCGCCGCGCTCGTGTACACCGCGTTCCGCTACGACCAGAACACCCCGTTCCCCGGTGCCGCGGCGCTCCTGCCGGCGCTGGGGGCGGCCGCCATCATCGCCGCCGCCAACTCCGGCCGTTGGTGGCAGCCGACCCGCGTGCTCGCGGTGCGGCCCGCGCGGTTCGTCGGCGACATCTCCTACTCGCTGTACCTGTGGCACTGGCCGCTCATCGTCATCGCCCCGTCGGTGCCGTTCTGGGGGCTCACGATTTACCACCGCGTCGCGCTCCTGGCGATCTGCTTCGTGCTGGCATGGCTCACCAAGCGCTGGGTCGAGGACCCGGCCCGCCGCTGGAAGACGCTCACCACGCGCCGCCCGCGCGTGACCCTCTGGTCCGCGCTCGCGGCGATGATCGTCGTCGCCCTCGTCGCAGGGGTCGGCTGGGCCGCCAACGCGCCCGCGTACCGGCAGGGCGTGCAGCAGCTCGCGGAGCTCCGCGAGGATCCGCCGGCGTGCTTCGGCGCCGCATCCGTTCTGGAGGAGGGCTGCGACGACGTCGACTTCGGCGACGCGATCCTGCCGTCGCCGGGGTTCGCCGGCGCCGACCGTCCGTCGGACGAACGCTGCTTCGTGCAGCTGAACAACTCGAACCCGGTGTCGTGCACCTTCGGCTCGGAGGACCCGGACGCGCCGGTCGTCGCGCTCGTGGGGGACAGCCACGCCTACCAGCTGCTGCCCACGTTCCAGCGGATGGCCGACGACAACGGGTGGCGGCTCGTGACCTACTTCAAGGGCGCCTGCCCGTGGAA
>JAEZSU010000383.1 GCA_023421635.1 Actinomycetes bacterium
GCCGTGACCAGGCGCAGCTGCGCGATGCGGAACCCGCGGTCGATCGGGCCGTGGGTGACGTCGACCAGTTGCATCCGGCCGTAGGGCACGGCCACGACGCGCTGCCACATGATGCCGCGCCGCAGCACCAGGTCGTCGGTCCGCAGCTGGTAGCCGATGGCGCGGACCTGCCGCGGGATGATGAGCAGCGTCACGCCGAGCACGACCACGAGGGCCGCGCCCGGCAGCACGGGCCAGAACCCGCCGGTCACGACCGTGGCGACGGCCGCCGCGACCGCTACGAGCACGAGCAGCGCTCCGGTGGTGAGCAGCTGCACACGCTGGTAGCGGCGGGAGACGTGATGCCACCGGCCTTCGCCCGGGTCGAGCCGGTGGGGGTTGCGGGGCTCGACGAACCGGTCGAACGTGTCCGCATCCAGGACGGCCGTCAGTGCGTCAGTGGTGGGAGGGGGTGACGCCGGGACCGGGGTCGTCGAGTCCGGGGTCGTGGTCATCGTCATCCCTCCGGATGGTGCACAGGTACTCCGCGATGAGCGCCGCGGCGATCAGCCATGCCGACGCCACGAGCGTGGCGATGATGGTCGCCATCGACTCTACCGGCGGCGTGACGGGGCGGGTCAGCAGGAAGACGAGGAAGCCCGCGGCGACGCCGCCCGCCAGCGCGCCGAGGATGCTGCCGGCCTTCGCCAGCACCACGACCCGCATGGCGCGGAACGGGTCGAGGCGTGCCTCCGAGCGTCCCTGGATGATGCGGTGGATGGGGATCGCGAGGGCGAGCACGACGACCCCGACGAACGCGAGGACGATCGGGAGCGACACCCCGGGGAGGAAGGTGGCCGCGCCGGCGCTGGTCAGCAGCTGGTCGATGAGGAACCCGACCCCGCCGCCGAGGACGACGCAGATCACCAGGACGCCGGGGTTGGTGCGCTTCATCATCGCTCCTCCTGGAGCCCCGCCAGCAGGCGGGCGACCGAGCCCGCGCCGGGGAGCCTCGCCTCGGGGTCGAGCGCGAGCCACGGCCGGAGCACGAAGTCCCGCTCCGCGGCCCGCGGGTGCGGGAGCTGCAGTGCGGGATCGTCGGAGACGACATCGCCGTAGCTGATGAGGTCGAGGTCGAGGGTGCGGTCGCCCCACCGTTCGGCTCGGACCCGGCCATGCGCGGCCTCGATGGCGTGCAACGCCTGCAGGAGCAGCGAGGGCGCGAGGCGGGTGCGGACGAGGGCGACGGTGTTCAGGTAGGCGGGGGCGCTCGCATCCGGGCCGTCGGTGGTCACCGCCACGGAGCTGATGGGTTCCGCGACGCGCACGGCGTCGACGAGCGGCAGGGCGCGGAGCTCCTCCGCCGCCTCGGCGATCGTGGCGGCGCGGTCGCCCAGGTTCGCACCGAAGGCCACGACGGCGGTCTGGGCGCGCAGCCCCTGAGCGAGGCGTCGGCTCATGGCCGGGTCCGTTCGATGCTGACGGTCACATCGGCGAAGGGCACCGTGATGGGCGCGGACGGCTTGTGCACGGTGACGCCCACGCGCTCGACGAGCGGGTGCGCGAGGGCGGCGTCGGCGATGCGCTGGGCGAGCGTCTCGACGAGGTCCACCGGGTCGCCCTCGATGACGGCGACCACCCGTTCCGCGAGTTCGCCGTAGTGGACGGTGTCGGCGACATCGTCGCTCGCGGCGGCGGGCCGGGTGTCGAGGACGATCTCGACGTCGACGACGAACTCCTGCCCCTCGCGCTTCTCGTGCTCGAAGACGCCGTGGTAGCCGAAGCCGCGAAGGCCCGTGAGGGTGATGCGGTCGCCGTTCACTCCGCCTCCCGCCACGCCTGCTCGACCAGCAGCGCATCGCGGGTGGCCCGCACGTCGTGCACGCGCACCGCCCAGGCGCCGTCGCGCGCGGCGAGTGCGCTCGTGACGGCGGTGGCGAGGTCGCGGCGGGCGGGATCCGCATCCTCGCCCAGCAGCTCCCCGAGGAACCGCTTGCGGCTGGTGCCGACCAGCACGCGCGGGCCGAGGCCGGTCAGCTGCGGCAATGCGCGCAGCGTCTCCCAGTTCTGCGCACCGCGCTTGCCGAAGCCGATGCCCGGGTCGAGGATGACCCGGGACGGGGCGATGCCCGCGGCCGCGGCCGCGTCGATCCGGCCGAGGAGCTCCCGCGTGACCTCGCGGACGAGGTCGGGGTAGGACGCCCCCCTGTACATGGCGAGGGAGTGCCCGCGCCAGTGGCCGAGGACGATGTCGGCGTCCGTGGTCGCGACCGCGGCGAGCATCTCCGGGTCGGCGAGACCCCCCGACACGTCGTTCACGATGCGGGCACCGGCGGCGACCGCGGCGACGGCGGTCGTGGCGTTCATGGTGTCGATGCTGACGAGACCGCCCTGTGCGGCGAGCACCGAGATGACCGGGAGCACGCGGTCCTGCTCCTCGCGTGTCGGGATGCGGTCCGCACCCGGCCGGGTGGATTCGCCGCCGATGTCGAGGATGTCGGCGCCGTCGGCCCACAGCCGCATCCCGTGGGCGATCGCCGCCTGCGGGTCGAGGAAGCGGCCGCCGTCGCTGAACGAGTCGGGGGTGACGTTCACGATCCCCATGACGAGGCAGCTCATGCGACGCCCGTCCGGATGAGCGAGATGAGCTCGGCGCGGGCGGCCGGCTCTGCCAGTTCGCCGCGCGCAGCGACGGTCACGGTGGTCGACTCGGGCTGGCGTCCGCCGCGCATGGTGACGCACTCGTGCCCCGCCTCGAGCACGACGAGCACGCCTCGCGCGTCGAGCGCGCCCTGGATGGCGTCGGCGATCTGCTCGCCGAGCCGCTCCTGCACCTGGGGGCGTGCGGCCAGCAGGTCGACCGTGCGCGGGATCGCGCCGAGGCCCACGACCCGCTCGCGCGGCAGGTAGGCGATGTGGGCGCGGCCGCGGAACGGCAGCAGGTGGTGCTCGCACATGGAGCGGAACAGCACGTCGCGAAGGATGACGGCGCCCGAAGGCAGCGTCTCGGGTGCGGGTCCGCGCGAGACCGAGATGGTGTGGCGCAGCGGCTCGTCCGCATCCTCGCCGACGCCTGCGAAGAACTCCGCATAGGCGTCCGCGACACGGGTCGGGGTCTGGGTCAGCCCGGGACGGTCGGGATCCTCACCGATCGCCTCGAGCAGCTCGCGCACCAGCGCGGCGATGCGTTCACGGTCGACAGCCACGACCCGAGCCTACGCGGTCGCGGGTCGCGCCTGCCCGGTGCTGGGGCGGCGCCGCGGGGCGGTGGCGGTCGCCTCGGACTCCGCCTCCGTCTGCGCAGCCACGTCGACCTCGGACCGGCGCGGCACCTCGACGGGAGGCAGCGGCGAGACCGGGCGCTCGGAGCTGGAGAGCCACTGCGGACGCGGCGGGAGCTTGCGGATGTCCTTGAAGATCTCGGCCAGCTCGTTGTGGTCGAGGGTCTCCTTCTCCAGCAGCGCCAGTGCGAGCTTGTCGAGGATGTCCCGGTTGTCGTTCAGCACGCGGTACGCCTCGTTGTGCGCCTGCTCGATGAGCGCACGCACCTGCACGTCGACGCGCTCGGCCAGCTCGTCGGAGTAGTCACGGCCGTGGCCCATGTCGCGGCCGAGGAACATCTCGCCCGACGAGCCGCCCAGCTTGACCGGGCCGATGTCGGTGGTCATGCCGTACTCGGTGACCATCTTGCGGGCGATGCCGGTGGCCTTCTCGATGTCGTTGGAGGCGCCGGTGGTGGGGTCGTGGAAGACGATCTCCTCGGCGACGCGGCCGCCCATCGCGTAGGTGAGCTGGTCCTGCAGCTCGTTGCGGGTGACCGAGTACTTGTCGTCCAGCGGCAGCACCATCGTGTACCCGAGGGCCTTGCCGCGGGGGAGGATCGTGACCTTCGTGACCGGGTCGCTGTGGTTCATCGCCGCGGCGGCGAGCGCGTGCCCGCCCTCGTGGTACGCGGTGATGAGCTTCTCCTTGTCCTTCATCACGCGGGTGCGCCGCTGCGGACCGGCGATCACGCGGTCGATCGCCTCGTCCAGCGCACGGTTGTCGATGAGCTGCGCGTGCGAGCGGGCGGTGAGCAGCGCCGCTTCGTTGAGGACGTTCGCGAGATCGGCACCGGTGAACCCGGGGGTCTTGCGGGCGACGACCTCGAGGTCGACCGAGTCGGCGAGCGGCTTCCCGCGGCCGTGCACCTCGAGGATCTGCAGACGGCCCTTCAGGTCGGGTGCGTCCACGCCGATCTGCCGGTCGAAGCGGCCCGGGCGCAGGAGCGCCGGGTCGAGGATGTCGGGACGGTTCGTCGCGGCGATCACGATGACGTTCGCCTTCGGGTCGAAGCCGTCCATCTCGACGAGCATCTGGTTCAGTGTCTGCTCGCGCTCGTCGTGCCCGCCGCCCATACCGGCGCCGCGGTGCCGGCCGACGGCGTCGATCTCGTCGATGAAGATGATGGCGGGGGCGGCTTCCTTGGCCTGGTTGAAGAGGTCGCGGACGCGGCTCGCACCGACGCCGACGAACATCTCCACGAAGTCGGAACCGGAGATCGAGTAGAACGGCACCCCGGCCTCGCCCGCGACGGCGCGGGCGAGCAGGGTCTTGCCCGTCCCGGGAGGGCCGTACAGCAGCACGCCCTTCGGGATGCGGGCGCCGAGCGCCTGGAAGCCGCTCCGGTCCTTCAGGAAGTCCTTGATCTCCTGCATCTCCTCGATCGCCTCGTCGGCGCCGGCGACGTCGGCGAACGTGACGGTCGGGGTCTCCTTGGTGACGAGCTTGGCGCGGGACTTGCCGAACTGCATGACCTTGCCGCCGCCGCCCTGCGCGCTGGAGAGCAGGAACCAGAAGATGACGCCGAGCAGGAGGATGGGGATCATCAGCGAGAGCAGGCCGTCGAGCCAGGTGGCCTGCGGGACGACGTCGTTGAAGCCGTCCTTGGGGTTCGCGGTGTCGATGGCCTGCACGACCTCGTCGGCACGCGCGTCGACGTAGTAGAACTGCACCTTCGTGGCGCCCTCGAACTCCTTCGAGAGCGTCATGTCGACGCGCTGGTCACCGTCGGTGTTGGTCACCTCGGTGACGGTGCTGCCGCCGAGGAGCTCCAGCCCCTGCTGCGTCGTGATCTGCTTGGCCGCGCCGAGGCTCGAGATGAGCGAGAAGCCCACGATGAGCAGGAGCCCGATCAACAGCACGTAGATGATCGGGTTGCGACTGATCTTCTTGAAGTCCATTGTGCGGGGCGCGCCCCGGCCCTTTCCTCGACGAAACCCGCGCGTGGCGAGTCGTTTCAGGGTAGCGCGGGCCCCCTATGGGCGGTCTGTGCATTCGCCCACGGCGTACAGCATCCCCCTGGTCGCCCCGCGAGCGCGCCCCCCGGTCGCCCCGCGAGCGC
>JAEZSU010000059.1 GCA_023421635.1 Actinomycetes bacterium
TGCGGCGGCGTCCGCCACAGGTGTGAGGGGGCGTCCGGTCTGCGGCGACCCGTGGAACCACATCACGACCGGACCGGTGCCGCCGGTGTCGTACCAGCGCAGCACCCCGTCGGCCGTCTCCACCTCGCGCCCGTGCGTCACACCGCGAGGGTAGCGGGGGACCGGGCCGCAAGCACGGGTGCGTCCGTCGAAGTGCCGGCGGTGGGAGTCGAACCCACACGCCCTTGCGGGCAACCGAGTTTGAGTCGGTCGCGTCTGCCATTCCGCCACGCCGGCCTGCGCGCACGCGCGCTCGATCGACGATACCGCAGCGCCACGCGGCCACCGTGCCGCCGCATTCAGGACCGCGAGACTGCATCTCCGCCACCAGACCGCGTCCGTCGTCAGCTGTCTCGTGGCGCACGTGCAGTCTCGCGGTCCGCGGCGCGATCGCATTCCTGTGGGGGCGCTCCCACAGGCACAGGAAGCGTGCCGTAAGATCTAACGGTGACTGAGCAAGAGGAAACCGCGAAATCCGCCCCCGCACCCCGACGGGTGGTCGTGGCCGAGGACGAGTCGCTCATCCGCCTCGACATCGTCGAGATCCTCCGAGACAACGGCTTCGACGTCGTCGGTGAAGCAGGGGACGGGGAGACGGCGGTCGCACTGGCGACCGAACTGCGCCCCGACCTGGTCATCATGGACGTCAAGATGCCGCAGCTCGACGGCATCTCCGCCGCCGAGAAGCTGAGCAAGGCGCACATCGCGCCCGTCGTGCTGCTGACCGCCTTCAGCCAGAAGGAACTCGTCGAGCGTGCCAGCGAAGCCGGCGCCCTCGCCTACGTCGTGAAGCCGTTCACCCCGAACGACCTGCTGCCGGCGATCGAGATCGCGCTGGCCCGCTACGAGCAGATCATCACGCTCGAAGCCGAGGTCGCCGACATGGTCGAGCGGTTCGAGACCCGCAAGCTCGTCGACCGCGCCAAGGGCCTGCTCAACGAGAAGATGGGCCTCACCGAGCCCGAAGCGTTCCGCTGGATCCAGAAGGCCTCCATGGACCGCCGCCTGACGATGCAGGACGTCGCCAAGGCCATCATCGAGCAGCTGGCCCCGAAGAAGGCCTGAGCGCTCCCGCATCCCGCCGCGGCGCCGCGCGTCCGCGAGTCGGCCTCTGGGCGCCGAGACCCTGGGTGAACCCCACGGTCTCGGCGCCCAGTCCCCATTTCGGGGTCAGGCGTCCTTGAGCATGTTGGTGATGCGGATCGTCGAGAGGCGGTTGCCGTCGTCGTCGCGGCACACGATCTCGTGCACCGTGATCGACCGGCCGAGGTGCAGCGGCACGCAGGTGCCCGTCACCCAGCCCGACCGGGCCGAACGGGTGTGGGTCGCATTGATGTCGACCCCGACGGCGAGCCGGCGCCCGCCGTCGGTCAGGCGTGCGTGGTAGTTCGCGTGCATCGAGCCGAGGCTCTCGGCGAGCACGACGTACGCACCCCCGTGGACCAGTCCCACCGGCTGCGTGTTGCCTTCGACGGGCATCCGGGCCACCGCGCGCTCCGGAGTGAACTCGAGCCACTCGAAGCCCATCTTCTCCGCCAGCGCACCCGCGCCGCGCTCCTTCAACCAGGCGAACCCGTCGATCGCGGACGACTCGGCAGCGGGCATGGCTCTCCTTCGATGGATGCGGGATGGGCTGTCCGTGACCCCGTCTAGGCTTGACGGGTGACCGACTCCTCGAAGCCTACCCTCCTGGTCGTCGACGGCCATTCCCTCGCGTTCCGGGCCTTCTACGCCCTGCCGGTCGACAACTTCACCACCAAGGACGGGCAGCACACGAACGGCGTGTACGGCTTCCTGTCCATGTTCGTGAACCTGCTCAAGGCCGAGAAGCCGAGCCACGTCGCCGTCGCGTTCGACACCTCGCGGGTCTCGTTCCGCACCCGCGAATACGCGGAGTACAAAGCCAACCGCAGCGAGACGCCGCCGGAGTTCTCCGGCCAGATCCCGCTCCTTCAGGAGTGCCTGCGCGCGATGGGCGTGACGGTGCTGCAGAAGGAGGACATCGAGGCCGACGACATCCTGGCGACCCTGTCGACGCAGGGCGCGTCCGAGGGGTACCGGGTGCTCGTCTGCTCCGGCGACCGCGACACCATCCAGCTCGTCAACGACGACATCACCCTGCTCTACCCGAACGTGCAGGGCGTCTCGCAGCTCAAGCGCTACGACCCCGCCACCGTGATGGAGCGCTACGGCGTGCCGCCGTCCCAGTACCCCGAGATCGCCGCGCTCGTCGGAGAGACGAGCGACAACCTCCCCGGTGTGCCGAAGGTGGGGGAGAAGACCGCGGTGAAATGGCTCACCCAGTTCGGCTCGCTCGACGAGGTGCTCGCCCGCGCCGACGAGATCAAGGGTGTCGTGGGCGGCAACCTGCGGGAGCATCTCGACGACGTGCGCCGCAACCGTGCGCTGAACCGCCTGCTCACCGACGTCGAGCTTCCGGTGCGCCCGGAGGACCTGCGCCTGGCGCCCCTCGACGCGCAGGCCGTGCGCGACGTCTTCGCCCGGCTCGAGTTCCGGACGCTGCTGCCGCGCGTGTTCGAGGCCACCGGCGCCGCCGACACGTCCGAGCCTCCGGTGCCGGAGGCCACCGCCCCCGCGGCCGCCGAGGTCGACGCCGCCACGCTCGGCGCCTGGCTCGAGGCCGCGGAGGGTGAGGTGGGTGTCACCCTCGTCACCGCCGGCGGCCTGCCCACCCGCATCGGTCTCGCGCAGCAGGACGCCGCAGTCGAGACGGACTGGACGGATGCGGTCGCCGACACGCTCCGAGACTGGCTCGCGTCCGACGCACCCAAGGTGCTCCACGACGCCAAGCCGCAGGTGAAGGCGCTCCGCCGCGCCGGACTCACGCTCCGCGGCCTGCGCATGGACACGCTCCTCGGCGGCTGGCTCGTCCGGCCCAGCTTCCCGGACAAGACGCTCGCGAACCTCGTGGAGCGCTACCTCGGCGAGAAGCTGCCCGAGGCAGATCCCAACCAGCTCGTACCCGAGGACGAGGGCGCGACGCCCGGGCAGCTCGCCTGGTTCACGCGCCGGGTGGGCGCGGCGATCGCCGCAGAGCTGCCGGCCTCCGTCGCAGGCGTGCTCGAGTCGATCGAGCTCCCCAGCATCCGTGCGCTCGGTGACATGGAGCTTGCCGGTGTGTCGGTGTCCCACGAGAAGCTGTCGACGTTCTCCGCCGAGCTCGCCGTCCGCGCGGACGGCATCGCGCAGGAGGCCTACGCCGCGATCGGCCGCGAGGTGAACCTCGGGTCGCCCAAGCAGCTGCAGGAGGTCCTGTTCGAGGAGCTGCAGCTGCCGAAGACCCGGAAGACGAAGACCGGGTACTCCACCGACGCCGCAGTGCTCGCCGACCTGCAGGAGAAGGCGCCGCATCCGTTCCTCGACCTGCTCCTGCAGCACCGCGAGGCGACGAAGCTCCGGCAGATCATCGAGACACTGGATGCCGCGATCGGCGCCGACGGCCGCATCCACACCACCTATCTGCAGACCGGGTCGCAGACCGGACGCCTTTCCAGTACCGACCCGAACCTGCAGAACATCCCCGTCCGCACGGCGGAGAGCCGCCGCATCCGCGCCGCCTTCGAGGTCGGCCAGGGCTACGAGACGCTGCTGACCGCCGACTACTCGCAGATCGAGATGCGCATCATGGCGCACCTGTCGGAGGACCCGGGCCTCATCGAGGCGTTCAACGCGGGCGAGGACCTCCACCGGTTCGTCGGCGCCCGCGTGTTCGGCGTCGACCCCGCACAGGTCACGCCTGCGATGCGCACGAAGGTGAAGGCCATGTCGTACGGCCTCGTGTACGGTCTGTCGGCGTTCGGCCTGTCGAAGCAGCTGCGGATCGAGCAGTCCGAGGCCAAGCAGCTCATGATGGAATACTTCGCCCGGTTCGGCGCCGTGCGCGACTACCTTCGCTCCTCGGTCGAGCAGGCACGGATCGACGGGTACACCGAGACGATCTTCGGCCGGCGCCGTCCGTTCCCCGACCTCACCAGCCCCAACCGGGTGCTGCGCGAGAACGCCGAGCGGGCAGCGCTGAACGCCCCGATCCAGGGGTCGGCGGCCGACATCATGAAGCTCGCCCTCGTGCACATCCACGACGAGCTCGGCTCCGCCGGGCTCGCCTCGCGGGTGCTGCTGCAGATCCACGACGAACTCGTGGTCGAGGTGGCGCCGGGGGAGTGGGATGCGGTCGAGCGCATCGTCCGCGACCGGATGGCGGATGCGGCCACCCTGTCGGTGCCGTTGGACGTGCAGATCGGCCGCGGGCTGAACTGGGACGAAGCCGCCCACTGACCCAGCCGACGGCCTGTGCCTGCGGATCGGCCGCCGCGTAGGCTCGTGGCATGACCGACGAGCAGGTACGTCCCCCGTCCGCCATCGACGCGATCGCCGACGCCTGGGTCGACACCGCGGCGGCGATCGATCCGACACTGGCCACGTACATCGGGCGGGCCGAGCACAACGGCCGGTTCGGCGACTACTCGCCGCAGGGGATCGACCGCGCCGCGGATGCCGCCAGGCGCACCCTCGCCGAGCTCGACCATGCCGTCCCGGTGGACGATGTCGACGCCGTCACGAAGGCGGACCTCAGCCGTGAGCTGACGCTCGATCTCGAGCTGCACGAGGCCGGCGCGCACCTGCGGGACCTCAACGTCATCGACTCGCCGGCGCAGAACATCCGCTCGGTGTTCGACCTCATGCCCACCGACACGGTCGAGGACTGGGGGACGATCAGCGAACGGCTCGCAGCGCTGCCGGCCGCGGTCGCCGGCTACATCGACACGCTGCGCGAAGGCATCCGCACCGGGCAGGTACCCGCGCGCCGGCAGGTCACGGAGGTCGTGACCCAGATCGGCCGCTACACCGCGCCCGACGGCTTCTTCGCCGGCTTCGCCGCCGGTGCCGCACCCGCCGACGGCGCCCTGCCCGCATCAATGCAGGCGGACCTCCGCGCCCGCGCCGATGCCGCGCGGGAGGCCTACGACGGGCTCGCCGCGTTCCTGGCGCAGGATCTCGCACCGGTCGCCACCGAACGCGACGGCGTCGGCCGCGACCTGTACGCCCTGCACTCCCGTCGCTTCCTCGGCGCCGCGATCGACCTCGACGAGACGTACGAGTGGGGCATCGAGGAACTCGCGCGCATGGTGGCCGAGCAGGAGCAGATCGCGGACAGCATCGTCCCGGGCGGCACGGTGGAGGATGCCGTGGCGTTCCTCGAAGCGGACCCCTCGATGAAGCTGCACGGCACGCAGGCGCTGCAGCGCTGGATGCAGGAGACGAGCGACCGCGCCGTGGAGGAGCTCGGACGGACCCACTTCGACATCCCCGATCCGGTGCGCCGGCTGGAGTGCATGATCGCGCCGACGCACGAGGGCGGGATCTACTACACCGGCCCCACCGACGACTTCTCCCGGCCTGGCCGCATGTGGTGGTCGGTGCCGGAGGGCGTGACGGAGTTCGACACGTGGCGCGAGCTGACGACGGTGTACCACGAGGGCGTTCCCGGCCATCACCTGCAGATCGGGCAGGCGGTCCACAACCGCGCCGAACTGAACTCGTGGCGTCGGCTCCTCGCGGGCACCTCGGGCCACGCCGAGGGGTGGGCGCTCTACGCGGAGCGCCTCATGGCGCAGCTCGGCTATCTCGACGCACCGGCGGACCGGCTCGGCATGCTCGACGGGCAGCGGATGCGGGCGGCGCGCGTGGTGCTCGACATCGGCGTGCACCTGGGCAAGGAGCGCCCGGACGAGGGCGGCGTCTGGGACGCCGATTCCGCGCTCGCGTTCATGCGGCGGAACGTGAACATGCCGGACGAGTTCATCCGGTTCGAGGTGAACCGCTACCTCGGGTGGCCCGGGCAGGCGCCCGCGTACAAGGTCGGTCAGCGGATCTGGGAGCAGATCCGGGACGACGTGCGCGTGGCGGAGGGCGACACGTTCTCGATGAAGGCGTTCCACCGCCGCGCGCTCGATCTCGGGGGCGTCGGCCTCGACACGCTGCGGGCCGCACTCACCCCGTGACGAAGGCCGGGAATGCCGCACCTGCCCTTCCGGTTGCATTCGACTGAATGGAAGGTGGCGGCATGGTGCACGCAGTGGAATTCGGGCTCGACACGTTCGGCGATGTGACCGCGGGGGAGGACGGGGCGCTCCTCAGCGACGCGCAGACCATCCGCAACGTGGTCGCGCAGGCCGAGCTCGCGGACGAGCTGGGGCTGTCCTTCTTCGGGGTGGGGGAGCACCACCGTCACGAGTTCGCAGTGTCGAGCCCGGAGATCGTGCTCGCGGCCGCGGCGGCGCGCACGTCCCGCATCCATCTCGGCACCGCGGTCACCGTCCTCTCCTCCGACGACCCGGTGCGGCTGTACGAGCGGTTCGCCACGCTCGACGCCGTCGCGAACGGGCGTGCCGAGGTCATCCTGGGGCGCGGCTCGTTCACCGAGTCGTTCCCCCTCTTCGGCTACGCGCTCTCGGACTACGAGACCCTGTTCGAGGAGAAGCTGGAGCTGTTCAGCCTGCTGCGCCGTGAGCAGCCGGTGACCTGGCAGGGTCGCACCCGCGCGGCGCTCTCCGGCGCCGATGTCTACCCGAAGACCGAGCACGGCATCCGCGCCTGGGTCGGGGTGGGCGGCTCTCCGGAGTCGGTGGTGCGCACCGCACGCTACGGGTACGGCCTCATGCTTGCGATCATCGGAGGACCGGCGGCCGGGTTCCGGCCGTACGTCGACCTCTTCCACCGGAGCACGGCGGGCTTCGGCCACGGCACGCTCCCCGTCGGCGTCCACTCGCCGGGACACGTGGCCGACACCGACGCTGAGGCGTGGGACGAGCTGTACCCGGCGATGGAGGTCAACCGCAACGCGATCGGTGCCGAGCGCGGCTGGCCGCCGTACAGCAGGATGCAGTTCCAGCGCGACGTCGGGCCCCAGGGGGCGGTGTACGCCGGGTCGCCGGACACCGTCGCACGGAAGCTCGCCGACACGGTGCGGCTCCTCGGTCTCGACCGTTTCGATCTGAAGTTCTCCAACGGCACGCTCTCGCATGAGCGGATGCTGCGCTCCATCGAGCTGTACGCCACCGAGGTCGTGCCGCGGGTGCGGGCACTGCTCGCCGACGACTGACCGGACGTAGGGTGGACGGATGAGTTCCCCCCGTATCCGGTACGTCGCGATCGGCGATTCCTTCACGGAGGGCGTCGGCGATGAGCTGCCCGACGGCGGTGTCCGCGGGTGGGCGGACATCGCCGCACAGGGCTGGGCGGATGCGGCGGGGGAGCCGGTCGCGTACGCGAACCTCGCGATCCGCGGCAAACTCGTGTGGCCGATCGTGCACGAGCAGCTCGAGCCGGCGCTGGCGCTGCGCCCAACGCACCTGTCGTTCAACGGGGGTGGCAACGACATCCTGCGGCCTCGGACCACGATCGCGCACGTGGTGGACGCGTTCTCCCACGTGCTGCGGCGATGCGACGAGGAGGGTGTGACGCTCATCCTGCTGTCGGGTGCGAACCCGTCTGCCCAACTGCCGCTGTCCCGGCTCGTGCAGCGCCGCGGCGACGAACTCTCGGACGCGGTCGTCGCCCGGCTCGGCGACCGGACCGACGTGGTGCGGGCGCTGAACTGGCCCGACCGGCGGCTCAGCACACCCGCCTTCTGGTCGGCGGACCGACTGCACATGAACACTCGCGGCCATCACCGCGTGGCGGCCAGGGTCCTGAACGCCCTCGGGGTGGCGGCACCCGATGCATGGTGGGACCTGCCGACCGATGCCGCGACAGCGCACCTGGGTGGGCTGGCCTACTACCGGACGCACGTCGGCCCGTGGGTGCGACGCCGCCTCACCGGGCGGTCGTCGGGCGACGGCCGCGTGGCGAAGTACGCCGACTGGATCGAACTCGCGCCGCAGTCCGCCCGCTGAAGCGCGGCGGTGCCGCGGGGGAGGGGCGTGCACCCCGCGGCACCAGGTGGTCACACCGTCGCTGTGACGCCCGCGAGGTGCCGCCCGGCGCGACGTGCGTCCGCCTCCGCCTCGGCCTTCGCCGCTGCAGCGTGCTCCGCGAACCGGTCCATGGCCGGGTTGACCCCGACGAGGGTGAAACTCCGACGGACGACCTGCAGGTCCAGTCCCCAGACGTCCTCCAGCACCCGCCGCATCCAGGGGGTCGCGTGATCCCAGCCGTGCTTCGGGGAGCCCTCGTCGTAGTTGCCGCCGAGGGCGGTCACGAGCACCGCCGGCTTCCCACGGAGTGCTGTCCCGGTGGGATCGATCCGCGGGTCGGTGTAGGCGAGGTCGAACCAGCTCTTCACCTGCTGCGGCACACCGTAGTTGTACAACGGGAAGGTGAACAGCAGGCTGTCGGCGGCGATGAGCTCGTCGGCGAGTCCGCGGGCGGCCTCGAGCGCCTCGTCACGGGCCGCAGGTTCGCCCGCTCCCACTGCGGCCGTCCAGTGGTGGAACGGGATGGGATCGGTGACCAGGTCACGGCGGGTGACCTTCGGGTCGTCGGTCGTGGCAGCCCACTCGGATACGACGACGTCGCCGAGTTCCCTGGTCACGGATGACGTGGGGAACAGGCTGGCTTCGATGCGGAACAACGACATGCGGTCTCCTTCAGGTGCGCCCGAGCAGGGAATGCCGCCCGGGACGGGGTGGTTGTCGGAGAGGCGTAACGGCGCCCCGCGGGACACATTCCCGTTTCGGCATACGCACTTTCCGGTGCCCTACGAACATCGAAGGACGTGTCGCGTGAACCCGCAGGATCAACCGACAGCGGAGGAGCTCGCTTCCTGGTGCCGGGGGAGTGACGGTGACGACCTGCTGCGCGATGTGCTCACCGTCATCGGGGACACCTGGACGGTGCTCGTGATCGGTGCGCTCACCGAGGGTCCGCTCCGCTTCGGGCGCTTACAGGAGCGGGTGCCCGCGATCTCGCATCGGATGCTGACGCGCACGCTCCGCACCCTGGAGCGGAACGGGCTCGTCACCCGGACGGTGTACCCGGAGAGCCCTCCGAGGGTCGACTACGCCCTCACCGACCTCGGTCGCACGCTGCTCATCCCGCTCGCGGGTCTGCGGAGCTGGGTGCAGACGCATCGGGACACGGTCAGGGCGCATCGCAAGGCGTACGACGCCTGAGGACGCCGATAGCAGGCGCCCGTAGGACATATGTCCCGCGTCGGCCGTGAAAATGCGACAAAATGACGGAATGGTTTCGGTTTCAATCGGTGAGGCGAACGCCAACCTCTCCGATTTGGTCGCGCACGTGGAGCGGCTCTACGGCACCGTGGAGATCACACGTGACGGACGCGTTGCGGCAGTGCTCATGAGCAAGGACGCGCTGGACGCGCTGCACGAGACGCTGTACTGGCTCGCCAAAGGCGGCGACGCCGCAGCGCCTGACGATCTGCAACCGTCGACCGCATCGGTGCCGGCAGCGTCGGCTCCCGCGCCCACCCGAACGCGTCGGGGACGGGAACGGCGCACGACGGCCTGACATCCGGGGAAGTGCCGGCGGACCGTTCGCGCCGGGGTGGCGGGTCGGCGCTGTAATGACATAATGTGCATTATCGGCAATTGGGAGCCAGGTGCTCAGACGCCTGCGTACCGCGCGAGGTGCTCGCCGGTGATGGTGCTGCGTGCGGCCACGAGCGCTGCAGGCGTGCCTTCGAACACGATCCTGCCGCCGTCGTGTCCGGCACCCGGTCCGACGTCGATGATCCAGTCGGCGTGCGCCATGACGGCCTGATGGTGCTCGATGACGATGACCGAGCGTCCGCCGTCCACCAGGTCGTCCAGCAGCCGCAGCAGGTGCGCCACGTCGGCCAGGTGCAGTCCGGTGGTGGGTTCGTCGAGCACGTAGACGCCGCCGGGCGTCCCCAGGTGCGTCGCCAGCTTCAGCCGCTGTCGTTCGCCGCCGGACAGCGACGTGAGTTGTTGACCGATGGTCAAATAGCCGAGCCCGACGTCGTCGAGCCGCTGCAGGATGCTCGCAGCCGCTGGCGATGCGGCATCCTCGGTACGGAAGAACGCGAGCGCCTCACTCGCGGACATCGCCAGCACCTCGCTGATGTCACGCCCGCCGAACCGATATTCGAGGACGGATGCGTCGAACCGCCTCCCCTCGCAAAGCTCGCACACCGTCGCGACCCCGCTCATGATGCCCAGATCGCTGTAGATGACACCGGCGCCGTTGCACGCGGGACAGGCGCCCTCGGAGTTCGCACTGAAGAGCGCCGGCTTGACGCCGTTCGCCTTCGCGAACGCCTTGCGGATCGGTTCCAGCAGCCCCGTGTACGTCGCGGGATTGCTCCGCCGGGATCCGCGGATGGGCGTCTGGTCGACCGTCACCACGCCGGCCTCCGGCGGGATCGAACCATGGACGAGCGAACTCTTCCCGGAGCCCGCGACACCGGTCACGACGGTGAGCACACCGAGCGGGATGTCGACGTCGACGCCCTGCAGGTTGTTCCGCGTGGCCCCACGCACCTGGATCACTCCGCTGGGTGCGCGCACCGAGGACTTGATGGGCGTGCGATCCTGCAGGTGCCGTCCGGTGAGCGTGTCGCTGCGCCGGAGCTCGTCGAGCGTGCCCTGGAAGCAGACAGACCCGCCGGCGGCACCCGCGCCTGGACCGAGATCGACGATGTGGTCGCCGATTGCGATCGTCTCCGGCTTGTGCTCCACCACGAACACCGTGTTGCCGTTGTCGCGGAGTCTGCGCAGCAGCACGTTCATCCGTTCGATGTCGTGCGGATGCAGCCCTGCGGTCGGCTCGTCGAACACGTACGTGACGTCGGTCAGGGCAGAGCCGAGATGACGGATCATCTTCGTCCGCTGCGCCTCTCCCCCGGACAGCGTCGCCGCCGGTCTGTCGAGGCTCAGGTAGCCGAGTCCGACCGCCACGAACGACTCGAGCGTCTGCGACAGCTTCTCCCGCAGCGGGCCGATGCCCGGGTCGTCGATCGTGCCCACCCACTCGGCGAGGTCGCTGATCTGCATCGCGCACAGCTCCGCGATGTTGCGACCTCGGATGCGGGACGATCGCGCTCGTTCGTTCAGTCGTGTGCCCGCGCAGTCCGGGCATGTCGCATAGGTGACGGCCCGGTCGACGAATGCGCGGATGTGCGGCTGCATCGCCTCGCGATCCTTGCTCAGCATCGACTTCTGCACCCGGGGCACGAGACCCTCGTAGGTCATGTTGATGCCGGCGATCCGCACCTTGGTGGGCTCCCGGTACAGGAGGTCCTGGAGCTCCTGGGGCGAATACTCGCCGATCGGTTTGTCCGGATCGATGAAACCCGACTCCGAGTAGATCCGCACGCTCCATCCGTCGGCGGTGTACCCGGGGATCGTGAGCGCACCGTCGTTGAGCGAGCGGGAGGCGTCGAACAGCTGCGTCAGGTCGAGCTCGGTGACGGTCCCCATGCCCTCGCACCGAGGGCACATGCCGCCGAGCACGTCGAACGACGCCTTCGTCGGCTTCGCGGCACCGCCCTTCTGGATCGTGACCGCACCGCTCCCCTGGGCGGACGCGACGTTGAACGAGAACGCCTGCGGCGAGCCGATGTGCGGCTCCCCCAGCCGGCTGAACAGGATCCGGAGCATGGCGTTCGCATCGGTGGCGGTCCCGACGGTCGAGCGGGCGTTCGCCCCCATACGCTCCTGGACCACGATGATCGCGGTGGTGAGACCGGCCAGGACATCCACGTCCGGCCGGCCGAGTGAGGGCATGAAGCCCTGCACGAAGGCGCTGTAGGTCTCGTTGATCATCCGCTGCGACTCTGCGGCGATCGTGCCGAACACGAGCGAGCTCTTCCCCGACCCGGACACCCCGGTGAAGACGGTCAGCCGCCGCTTGGGCAGGTCGAGGTCGATATCCCGCAGGTTGTGCTCCCGCGCCCCGCGCACGCGGATGACGTCGTGCAGGTCGGCGGGGTGCTCGCTCACTGCGGGCCCCTCCCGTACGTCTCCCGGAGCCGCTCGACGACGTCCGGTCCCACACCCGCCTGCTCCAGATAGGCGCCCACTCCCCCGTACTCGACGTCGATCCAGCGCAGGGTGTCCCTCAGCGCGGCCTCGGGTGAGCCGGCCATGATCTCCCGCAGATCGTCGGTGACCGTGACGCGGAACCAGCGCGCGCGTCGCAGCATCCGCTGGGTCCACTCCCCCGCGAGGTTGTCGGCGCTGGCCGCGAAATCCGCGACCACCCCGTCCTCGTCGAGCCCGATCGCGAGAAGCACGAGCGCTGTGACCAGGCCCGTCCGGTCCTTCCCCGCCGTGCAATGCACGAGCACCGGACCAGGCGCGTCGGCGACCGCCGTGATCGCCGTCCCCACCTCGGCCGCGTGGTCTGCGAGCAGGTCGTGGTAGACGCCACGCAGCGTCAGGCCCGACGGGTCGAGCTTCGGCCGGAGCCCCCGCATCGGGATGCTGACGTATTCGGCGCCGACGCCGCGCAGCCGGTCGCGTCCGCTGAGCCGCCGGTCGAACGGCGACCGCAGGTCGACGACACGGGCGATGCCCAGTTCCCGCAGCGCCGCGCGCCCCGCGGGGGTGAGCCGGTGGAGCGCGTCGGAGCGATAGAGGCGGCCGGGCGCCAGGAGACCGGGCACCGCCTCGCGGAAGTTGTAGGTCCCCTCCACCGCCATCCGGGACGGGCGGTATTCCGAGGGCGTGTCCATGGATGCACCCTAGCCGCGCCCGCCGACGCGACGCGAGAACTAGCACGCCCCGGCGCACGGCGGCAATCCCGTCGGGCCCGCGCAGGGGTCCTGCCTACCGTGGGAGGCACCCGATCGAAGGAGGATCGCATGGCCACGCAGACCGACGCAGGCAAGAAGACCGCGACGAAGAACCAGCGCCGTCCCGCCCGGGCGGGCGCCGAGCTCACCAAGGAGCAGAACGCCGAGCACGGGTTCACCGC
>JAEZSU010000086.1 GCA_023421635.1 Actinomycetes bacterium
CGGCCGCCGATGTAGCCGGTGGCGCCGATCACGAGCGCCCGGGGTGCGGTCCCGTCGTCCCGCGGGATCGCCCGCAGCGCGGGCTCGGTGCCGACGGGCGCGCTGAGTGCGGTCATCCGCCCACGCTAGGCCGACGCATCCAGCACCGCCCGCCCTTGCCGCGAGGCACGCGCAGCGCTACCGGTCGCGCGGTTCCAGTCGCACGACGACGGCCTTCGAGGTGGGCGTGTTCGACACCTCGGCGACCGAGTCGAGCGGCACCAGCACGTTCGTCTCCGGGTAGTACGCGGCGGCGTTGCCCCTGGGCGTGGAGTACGACACGATGCGGAACGCCTCGGCCCGCCGCTCCTGCAGCGTGCCGTCCGGCGCCGTCCACTCCGAGACGAGGTCCACGATGTCGCCGTCGGCGAAGCCGGCCTCGGCGATGTCCTGCGCGTTGACGAGCACCACCCGGCGGCCGTCGTGGATCCCCCGGTAGCGGTCGTCCTTGCCGTAGATCGTGGTGTTGTACTGGTCGTGGGAGCGCAGCGTCTGCAGCAGCAGCCGTCCCTCCGGGATGTGCGGGTACTCCAGCGGGTTCGAGGTGAATCGGGCCTTGCCGTCCACGGTCGCGAAGCGTCGTTCGTCGCGCGGCCCGTTCGGCAGGAAGAGCGTGCGTCCCTTGTCGATGCGCTGCTCGTAGTCGTCGAACCCGGGCACGACGTTCTCGATGTGCCGGCGGATGAGGGCGTAGTCCGCCTCGAGCGCCGCCCAGTCCGCCTTCGGCGCGTTCGCGGGGTGCTCGACGGCGGGGTCGTCACTGCCGTCCGTCTCCTCGTGCGGGAGCCGCTCGACCTGCCCGCGGTCGACGTCGCCGTTGTGGGAGGGGGCGTGCGCGGGCGGGGCGCCGTCGCCGAAGAGCAGGTCGCACAGGCGCGCGATGATCGCGACCTCGCTGAGCATGTCGTCCGCCGGCGGGGCGAGCCGCCCGCGCGAGGAGTGGACGGCGCCCATCGAGTCCTCGACCGACACGCGCTGTTCGCGGCCACCGCGCCGGTCCCGGTCGGTGCGGCCGAGCACCGGGAGGATGATCGCCCGGCGCCCGGTGACCGCGTGGGAGCGGTTGAGCTTGGTCGAGACCTGCACCGTCAGGTCGAGGGTGGACATGCCCCGCTCGACGACCTCGGTGTCGGGCGTGGCCGACACGAAGTTGCCCCCGAGCCCCATGAAGAACCGCACGCGGCCCTCGTCCATGGCGCGGATGGCCTCCACCGTGTCGTAGCCGTGCTCGCGGGGCGCCGCGAACGCGAACTCGGTCTCGAGCGCGTCGAGGAACGCATCCGACGGCTTCTCGTAGATGCCGACGGTGCGATCGCCCTGCACGTTGGAGTGACCGCGCACCGGGCAGACCCCGGCGCCGGTGCGGCCGATGTTGCCCTGCAGCAGGAGGACGTTCACGACCTCGCGGAGGGTCGGGACGGAGTGCTTGTGCTGGGTGAGGCCCATCGCCCAGCACACGATCGTCGACGGCGAGGTGCGCACCGCCTCCGCGATCTCGCGCAGCTCCGCCTCCGGGAGCCCGGTCGCCGTCTCGAACTCGGCCCAGGATGCGGCGGCGAGGCCGTCCCGGTACGCCTCGAAGCCGCTCGTGTGCGCGGCGATGAAGTCGTGGTCGAGCACACCGCCCTCGCGAGCCTCGACCTCGAGCAGGTGGGCGCCGATCGCCTGGAACAGGGCCTGGTCGCCGCCCAGGCGGATCTGCACGAACCGGTCGGCGATGGGGGTGCCGCCGAGCACCACGCCGCGGACGGTCTGCGGGTTCTCGAACCGGATGAGGCCGGCCTCCGGCAGCGGGTTCACCGCGATGATCCGCGCGCCGTTCTGCTTCGCCTTCTCCAGCGCGCTCAGCATCCGCGGGTGGTTCGTGCCCGGGTTCTGGCCGGCGACGATGAGGAGCTTCGCGTCGTGGATGTCGTCGAGCGAGACGGTGCCCTTGCCGATGCCGATCGTCTCGGTCAGCGCGGAGCCGGACGACTCGTGGCACATGTTCGAGCAGTCGGGCAGGTTGTTCGTGCCGAGGCCGCGCACGAGCAGCTGGTACAGGAACGCGGACTCGTTCGAGGCGCGCCCCGAGGTGTAGAACACGGCCTCGTCGGGGTCGTCGAGACTCCGCAGCGCCGTCGCGATCTCCTGCAGCGCGTCGTCCCAGGAGATGGGCGTGTAATGGGTCGCGCCCTCCTCGAGGATCATCGGATGCGTCAGCCGTCCCTGCTGGCCGAGCCACCAATCGTCGTGCGCGCGGAGGTCGGCGAGCGAGTGCTCGGCGAAGAACGCGGGCTCCACCCGGCGCACGGTCGCCTCCTCGGCCACCGCCTTCGCGCCGTTCTCGCAGAACTCGGCGAGGTGCCGGTGGTCGGCCTCGGGCCAAGCGCACCCGGGGCAGTCGAACCCGTCCTTCTGGTTGACCCGCATCAGGGTGCGGGCGGTGCGGACCACGCCCATCTGCTCCTGCGCGATGGCCAGCGCGTGCACGACGGCGGGCACGCCGACGGCGACCTTCTTCCGCGCCGTGACGCGGACCTTGGTCTCGTCGATGTCTGAGGTCGGGGGCTTCGTCGCCATACTCCGATCGTATGGCCAGCGGAAGGTGCCGCGGGTCTCAGCCTGTGACGGGGACGCGTTCGGCCCGCAGACGCGGGGCGTAGAGGGCTGCGACCACGAGCACGGCGCCCGTCCCGAGGAGCGCGCCGCCCAGGGTGTCGCTCGCCCAGTGGGCGTGCAGGTACGTGCGGCTGAACGCCATCAGCACGACCCAGACCGCGCCTGCGACGATCACCCACACCCGGGGGAAGAGCACCACCGCCACCGCCGCAACGGTCGCCGCGTTCGCCGCGTGACCGGACGGGAAGGAACCGTAGTCGCTGAGCACGAGGATCTCGTCCGGCCGGGCACGGCCGAAGAGGTGCTTCCCCACCTGCACCAGGCCAGCGCTCACCGCCTGGGCGGTGACGAGGAAGAGCGCCGCCCA
>JAEZSU010000104.1 GCA_023421635.1 Actinomycetes bacterium
CGGATGGTGTCGCCGATGCCCTCGCCGAGGAGGATGCCGAAGGCGGTCGCCGACTTGATGGTGCCCTGGAAGGCGGGGCCGGCCTCGGTGACGCCGAGGTGCAGCGGCCAGTCGCCGCGCTGCGCGAGGAGGCGGTAGGCCTGCACCATGACCACCGGGTCGTTGTGCTTGACCGAGATCTTGAAGTCGTGGAAGTCGTGCTCCTCGAACAGCGACGCCTCCCACACGGCGCTCTCGACGAGCGCCTCCGGGGTGGCCTTGCCGTACTTCTGCAGCAGCCGCTTGTCGAGCGAACCGGCGTTCACGCCGATGCGGAGGGACACACCCGCATCCTTCGCCGCCTTCGCGATCTCGCCGACCTTGTCGTCGAACTGGCGGATGTTGCCCGGGTTCACGCGCACCGCCGCGCAGCCCGCGTCGATGGCCTGGAACACGTACTTCGGCTGGAAGTGGATGTCGGCGATGACCGGGATCTGACTCTTCTTGGCGATGATGTGCAGCACGTCGGCGTCGTCCTGGCTGGGCACCGCGACGCGGACGATCTCGCAGCCCGCCGCGGTCAGCTCCGCGATCTGCTGCAGCGTCGCATTGATGTCGGTGGTCTTCGTGGTCGTCATGGACTGCACGCTGACGGGGGCGTCCCCACCCACGAGCACCTTGCCGACGCGGATCTGCCGGCTCTTGCGGCGGGGGGCGAGGGTCACGGGGACGGGCGGCATCCCGAGGTTGATCGCTGGCACGGATCCAGCCTACGCCGCGCCACCTGGACGCGGCCCGAGGCGGGTCGCCCCTCAGGTTTCTGGTATCTTCGGCCCATGCTCGCGAACCGCTCCTGGTGGCTCACCGCCTGAGGCGGTGTGCGCGTGCGACACGACCGCCCTCGGGGCGGTCTTCTGCGTCAGGCGGCCGCTCCCACGACGAAAGATCTGTCATGACCGGAACCGCCTCGGCCGTCCTCTCCGCCCTCTCCGCGTCCGCTGAGCCGTTCGCGCTCATCGCGCGGGAGCCCGGCTGGGTCGAGGTGCTCACCGGCGCGGTCGTCGACGTCGAGCTGCTCGGCGACATCCCGCTGACGGATGCGGCCGGCCGCCCCCGCGAGGTGCTCGCGCTGGTCCCCTTCCGCCAGGTCGTCGAGCGCGGCTTCGCGTGCCACGACGACCGGGCGCCGCTGCGATGCCTCGTGATCGAGGAGCACCGCCGCCTCCCCCGCGACGAGGTGACCGCCGCGCTCCCCGCCGCCCGCATCCCGCTGCAGGACGCGGGGTTCGATGTGAGCGACGAGGAGTACGCCGCCACCGTCCGGACCGTGATCGCGGACGAGATCGGCAGTGGCGAGGGCGCGAACTTCGTCATCCGCCGCGACTTCACCGCATCCGTCGACGCCGATCCCCGCATCGCGGCGCTCACCTGGTTCCGGGCACTGCTCGAGCAGGAGAAGGGCGCCTACTGGACGTTCGCCGTGGTGACCGACGGGCACGTCGCCGTGGGCGCGAGCCCCGAGGCGCACGTGCGCGCGCAGGGCGGTGTGGTGACCATGAACCCCATCTCCGGCACGTTCCGCCACCCGGCCGGCGGCGCGACCGTCGAGACGCTGTCGGCGTTCCTGGAGTCCACCAAGGAGACCGAGGAGCTCTTCATGGTGGTCGACGAGGAGCTGAAGATGATGAGCGCGGTCTGCAGCGACGGGGGCCGGATCACCGGGCCGCACCTCAAGGAGATGTCGCGGCTCACCCACACCGAGTACGAGCTGGAGGGGCATTCGACCCTCGACCCGCGCGACATCCTGCGCGAGACGATGTTCGCCCCGACCGTCACGGGCTCCCCCATGCAGAACGCGTGCAGCGTGATCACGCGGCACGAGCGCACCCCGCGGGGCTACTACTCCGGCGTGGCCGCGCTGTTCACGCCCACCGCGGACGACGAGGGCCACGACCTCGACGCGCCCATCCTCATCCGCACCGCCTACCTCGTCGACGGCCGGCTGCGCGTGCCGGTCGGCGCGACCCTGGTGCGCCACTCCGACCCGGCAGGCGAGGTGGGCGAGACCCACGGCAAGGCGGCGGGCGTCCTCGGCGCGATCGGCGCGGTCCCCCGCGACGTCGCACCGGACGTCGACCCGGACGAGCCCGCGCCCGAGCCCCGCCCGCTCGCCGAGGATCCCGGCATCGCCGCCCTCCTCGCCTCGCGCAACAGCCGCCTCGCGGCGTTCTGGCTGAACCCGCAGGACGTCACCGGCGAGGGGCCGTTCGCGGGCCGGACCGCCGTCGTCGTGGATGCGGAGGACCGCTTCACCACGATGCTCGGGCACCAGCTGCGCCACCTCGGCCTCGCGGTCGAGGTCGTCCCGTGGACCGAGGCGACGCCGGAGGTGCTGGACGCCGCCGACCTCGTGGTGTGCGGCCCCGGGCCGGGCGACCCGCGCGACCCCGACAGCCCCCGGATCACCCGGATGCGGGAGATCGTCGGCCGCCGCCACGACGCCGGCCGGCCGCTGCTCACGGTGTGGCTGAGTCTCCAGGTGCTCGCCCACCGGCTGGGCATCGAGCTCGCCCCGCTCGCGCAACCGCACCAGGGGCTGCAGCTCGAGGTCGACGTGTTCGGGCAGCCCGCATCCATCGGCTTCTACAACACGTTCACCGCCAGGGTGCCCGCCGGCACGACACGGGTGGGCCCGGCCGAGGTGTCCGCCGACGCGGGCGGCGACGTGTACGCGCTCCGCGGCACCGGCTTCGCCTCGGTGCAGGGCCACCTGGAGTCGATCCTGTCCCGTGACGGGATGATCACGCTCGAGCGGCTCGTGGCGCACGCGCTGTCGTCCGCCGCATCCTGACCCCTCCTCCGCGCTCCCCGCGGGGGCGGGGGCGCGACGCGCGGGCGGTCAGAAGAGGGAGATCGGGTTCAGCAGGTCGGCGAGGATGAGGATGCCGCCCATCGCGACGAGGCCGATCACCACGACGAAGGTGAGCGGCACGAGCCTCGTGGCATCCACCGGCTTCGGCGCCGGGCGGCGGAACAGCTTCGCCCAGCCGCGCTTCACCCCGTCCCAGAGCGCGACCACGACGTGCCCGCCGTCGAGGGGCAGCAGCGGGATGAGATTGAACACGAACAGCGCGATGTTCAGCGATCCGAGCAGGCCGATGATGAACGAGACCCGGTTGAGCACGGGCGCGTCGGATGCGGCCGCCTCACCCGCGATGACGCTCGCGCCGACGACGCTGAGCGGTCCGTTCGGGTCGCGCTCGGTGCCGGTGAACAGCGACACCGCGGTGTCGGCGACCTTGACCGGGAGCTGCCACATGATGCCGGCGACCGCGCCGACGTTCTCGACGGCGGCGGCCGGTCCCGCCCACACGGGCTGACGCACGTACTCGCTCTCCGGCCGGATGCCGATGAAGCCCACCTCGGCGGTCTCGGTCCCGCCGTCCGGCGCCACGACCTCGGCGGCCACCGGAACCGGGGTGACCGTGAGCGTCCGCTCGACGCCGTCGCGCTCGACGAGCAGTTCCAGTCGCCGGCCCGGGGCGTCCTGGATGAGGGCGGAGGCGTCTGCGAACGTCGCGACGGGCGTGCCGTCGACGGCGAGGATGCGGTCCCCCTCGGCGAGTCCGGCGGCCTCGGCCGGCGTCGTCTCCGCCGCGCAGTCCGCGGTGCTCGCCCCCGCCGGCACGCACGGGCTGAGCGAGGCGATCGTGGTGCTCGCGGTCTGCAGGCCGATGCCGCTGAGCAGCACCGTGAACAGCACGATCGCGAGGAGCAGGTTCATGACCGGCCCGCCGAGCATCACCACGACGCGCTTCCACACCGGCAGGCGGAAGAACGTGCGCGCGTCGTCGGCGCCGTCGAGGGTCTCGTCGTTGGCGGTGCGGGCGTCCTGCACCATGACGGAGAAGAACCGGCCCGGTGCGCGCCGCCCGCCGGAGTCTCCGGACTCGGCCGCACCGACCGCGGCGGGCTCGCGCAGGGCGGTCGAGGGCGGGTACATGCCGGCCATCGAGATGTAGCCGCCGAGCGGGATCGCCTTCACGCCGTACTCGGTCTCGCCGTGACGGCGGGAGAAGAGCGTGGGGCCGAAGCCGATCATGTACTGGCCCACGCGTACGCCGAACGCCTTCGCGGGCAGCAGGTGGCCCAGCTCGTGCAACGCGATCGAGGCCGCGAGCCCCACGACGAGCACGACGATCCCGATGACGAAGGCGAGGACGGTCACCGCTCCACGGTAGCGGGGGTGGCTTTGAACCAGCCGTTAGGGTGGGCGTATGCGAACCCGGGACGCCGCCGCGATGACGGCGCGTCGTCGCCGCGTCGTCCGGGGCGGGCTCGC
>JAEZSU010000153.1 GCA_023421635.1 Actinomycetes bacterium
GGGGTTCGTTCACCGCTTGAGGGGGCCGGCCTTTCGGCTCTCGCTCTTCCCTGTGGGGCGAACAAGTAATAACTTACGCGGATCCCGGGGATCGGGCAAATCACCGCCGGATCCCGGGCGTGTCGACGCCCCGGATCCCTGGAACAGTCAGTCGTCGGCGTCGATGCCGTCCACGGTGTCTACGTCCGCCTCCGCCTGGCGCTGCTCGAGATCGCCGCCATCGCTCCGGCGGTCCCACTCGTCCCACCGGCGCATGAGCTCCTCGATCGCGCCGTGGAAGCGCGCGGTCGGGGCACCGGGGGTGGTGTCCCCGAAGTAGTGCTCCACCCAGTACGCGAGCCGGGCCACAGCATCCGGGTCGTCACGGAGCCGGTCCACGACCGCCACCGCGTCCCGGGCCTCGTCGGCGGTCAGCCACTCGCACGCAGAGAGGTAGCCGTTGGTGTCCACCGCCGCGCGCGCGTCCACCGGGCGAGTGATGAGCAGGGGCTTGTCCGCCGCGAGCCGGTCGTAGACCATCGCGGAGATGTCGACGACGGCGACGTCCGCAGCGGTGAGCTGCCAGCCGAGCTCGGGGCCGTCGTCGTACACGTGCTGCGCAGTCGGGTCCGCCGCGTTCGCCGCCTCGATCGCGGCGATGATGCGGCGGTTCGCCTCGCCGTACGCCTCCTTGACCACGCCGCTGCGGGGATGCGGGCGGTAGATGACCCGGTGCCTGCCGCTCTGCAGCAGCGCCGACACGAGCGCCTCACCGTGGGTGATGACGGACCCATAGTGCGCGGACGGGCGGTCGCCCTCCCAGGTGGGCGCATAGAGGACGACCGTGCGGTCGTCCGGCACGTACGGCAGGGAACCCGAATAGTGGTCGGCCTGCGGTCGTCCGATCGCGAAGGTGCGACGGTCGAGGTCGTAGTCCCACAGCACCCGGCCGAGCCGCTCGCGGGCGGCATCGCCGGCGATGAAGGCGTAGTCGTAGGCCTTGAACTGGTTCGTGGTCATGTACATCTTGTCGGACTCGCCGTGGTTGATGAACACGTGCCAGCGCTGCCCGTACCGGAACATCTGGAAGTTCCGGGTGTTCTGGTTGACGTACAGCACGATGCGGATGTCCTGCCCCGCGACCACCCGTTCGAGGTCCCGCACGGTCGGCACGAACGCCACCGGCAGCGAGGTCTCCTGCAGCAGTGCCCGCGCGCCGCTGCCCACCCGGCTCAGCACGAGCACCGGCCAGGTCTCGGCGAGCTCCTCGAGCGGCTTGTACCACTGGCGCATCTGGTACATGTTCACGGCGCCGTCCGCGAAGTACACCGCGATGCGGTACTTCCGTTCCTCGAGCGGCGGCAGCGCAGCCAGGCGCTGACGCACCTCGGCGACCGCGGCGCGATTGTCCAGGACCTTGGCGGCGAACGCCCGGGCCTTCCGAAGATCCGATGCAACTCGCATCCCTCAAGCGTAACCGCGCACTCCTGCATGACATGATCGACGGATGCAGCTGAACCGGGACGGCCGACGCGACGCGCCCGTGCCGCCGGAGGATGCCGGGGTGTCCTTCGTGATGCCGGTGCTCAACGAGGTGCGCTACCTCGAACGCGCGGTGCGAACGGTGCTGGCACAGGAGGTGCCGGGACCGATGGAGCTGGTGCTCGCGCTCGGACCGTCGTCCGACGGCACGAACGACCTCGCACGGCGCCTCGCGACGGAGGATCCGCGCATCGTGCTGGTGGACAACCCGGCCGCTGATATCCCGGCGGGACTGAACCTCGCGATCCGGCACAGCACGCTGCCGACCATCGTGCGGGTGGACGCCCACTCCGAACTCGCCGCCGGGTACACGGTGCGCGCGCTCGACACGCTGGCACGGACGCGCGCGGCCAACGTCGGCGGCGTGATGCGCGCCGATGGACGCTCTCCCTTCCAGCGCGCGGTGGCACGCGCGTACAACTCCCCCATCGGTCTCGGCGGCGGCGCCTACCACGGTGGCACCAAGGAGGGTCCGGCGGAGTCGGCCTACCTCGGGGTCATGCGCCGTGCGGTCCTGGACGAGGTCGGCCTCTTCGATGAGACCATCCGCCGGGGCGAGGACTGGGAGCTGAACCTGCGCATCCGCCAGGCCGGCTATCGCGTCTGGTTCGACCCGCGGCTGTCGGTCACATACTGGCCGAGAGAGAGCTGGACCCGACTCGCGGGCCAGTTCCGTGCCACCGGCGCGTGGCGCGGCGAACTCGTGCGCCGCTACGGCCGGAGCAACTCGCTGCGGTTCTTCGCCCCGCCGCTGCTGGTCGCCGCGGTCGCCGCGGCGATCGTCGTGGCCGCGCTCCAGCTCACGCGTGTGCTCACCGGCGCGGCGGCCGCCATCGCCTCGGTCGTCTACCTGCCCGTCGTCGCGTACGCCGTGCTCATCGGCGTCGTCGCCGCGGGGCCGGGCGGCGGGAAGGGCTGGCGGGACAAGCTCTGGACCCTGGCGGTGCTCCCCACCATGCATCTGTCGTGGGGCGCAGGGTTCCTCGTGGGCCTCGTCACCCGCGCGAAGCACACGGTCGACACGTCGCGGCTCGGCACGCGCAACACGCCCCTGCCCTGAGGTTCAGCGCGAGACGAACCCCCGGTCGAGGATGCGGGCCACGACCCGCTCGGCCGCATGCCCGTCGTCGCGGGCGTTGAACCGCGCCCGCCACGCCGAGTACCGCTCGGCATAGCGCGCCGGGTCCGGCTCGTTGAGCGCACCGACGAGTTCCGCCTGCGTCCGCACGAGCGGCCCGGGCGCGTGCGCGGCCAGGTCGAAGTAGAACCCGCGCAACTCGCCCCGGTAGTGCTCGAGGTCGGGAACGAGGAACACGATCGGCTTGCCGGTGACGCTGAAGTCGAACATGACGGACGAGTAGTCGGTCACGAGCACATCGGCGGCCAGCAGCAGCGCCGTGGTGTCGCCGAACCCGGTCACGTCGATGACGCGGGTGCCCTCGGCATCCTTCCCGGGCAGCAGGGTGCGGGAGTGCCCGCGCACGAGCACGACCGATCCGGTGGCCTCGGCGAGCGCCTCCGGGTCGATGAAGTCGACGATCCGGTCGCGGTCGTCCCGCCAGGTGGGCGCGTACAGGACCACCCGCTCCCCCGGTGCGATCCCGAGCCGCTCGCGCACCGCCGCCGCGTCGCCGCCGACGAGCGCGTCGTTGCGCGGATACCCCTCCACCCAGATCGGCCGGGTGAGGAAGGCGTACGCCTTGCCGAGGATGCGGGCGGCGTACGGGTTCTGCGCGAGCAGCACGTTCCAGCGACGTGACTCGCGGATGACCGCCAGTGCGCGCCGCGGATCGAAGCCGGGCCGGTGCAGGGCGAGTCGCTTCAGGGGCGTGCCGTGCCAGGTCTGCAGGACGACCTGCCCGGGCCGGCGGACGAATCGGCGCCGCAGCCAGTCGTTCACCACGAGCAGTCGGGCACGGGCACGGGCACGCCACCACGCGGGCGTGCCCTCGACGACGGGCACCGCGCCCTCGGGGACGGGCACCGACAGGTCGACGACGCTCCAGTACCGCGTGACCGCGGGCGCGACGCGGGCCAGCTCGCGGTCGATGGCGAGCGGGTTGCAGCCGACGGTGCGCCCGTAGAAGCTCTCGAAGAACACCGCGTTCTCGAGGTCGTCCGCCCGGCTCGCGTACCGGCGCTCGAGCGCGTCCTGTCCCTCCGAGGAGTCGTACACCGGATCGACGGGCGGCCCCACCTGCACGGTGGTCCCTTCGAGCTCGGCACGCACCGCGTCGAGGAGGGTGGTGCCCACCCGGAGCCCGGCCAGCTCCTCGGGCGTCGGGCCGCCGTCGAGCACGAGCGTGTAGGTGCCGGAGGGCAGCGGCAGCACGGGCCCGCTCCACCGCGACGCCACGAGCGGCAGGGCGAGGGTCCAGCCGGCGTCGGTCGTGGTGAGGGTGCCGGCGGTGCGTGCGCGCGCCCCCTGCAGCCTTCCCGCGGCCGGGGCCGGACCGTCGCCGGTGAGCACCAGCGTGGGTTCCGGCGCGTTGCCGAACGTCGCCGAGATCATGAGCGTCCCCCCGAGTGGATGCGGTGATGGAGCGCAGCCACGATGGCACGGTACACGCGTTCGGTGTTCCTGCCGTCGTCGAAGGCGTGGATGCGGTCGCTGAGCTCGTGCGCCCGGCGGATGCGCCGGTCGTGCTCGACCGGGTCGGTGAGGGTGGCGGCGATCTGCGGCACCGCCTCGGTCCAGTCGGTGGCCCACGCGGGACCGGCGACGTCCTCGTACCGCCCGTAGAACCCCCGGGTGCGGGCATAGGCTGCGGCGTCGGGGGCGAGGAAGACGGTCGGCACGGGCACGAGCGACGCGTCGAACACGAGCGACGAGTAGTCGGTGACCAGCACGTCCAGCGCGGCGAGCGCGGGGGTGATGTCGGCGACCAGGTCGCTGCCGATCACGCGGACCCGTCCGGTGAGCCGCGGCGGACGGTACTCGCCCGCGCCGAGGGGATGCGAGCGGACGAGGAGCACCGCATCCGTCCGTTCCAGCATGTCGATGAGCGCGTGCCACTGCACGGGGTCGGGGACGGCCGGGTCCTCGGCGCCATCGCGCCAGGTGGGCGCGTACAGCACGAGCCGTGCCGCGCCGAGCGGTCCGACGGCCGCCTCGATGATCGCCCGCCCGGCGGCGCGGCGCTCGTCGGCGGGGCG
>JAEZSU010000154.1 GCA_023421635.1 Actinomycetes bacterium
GGGGTTCGTTCACCGCTTGAGGGGGCCGGCCTTTCGGCTCTCGCTCTTCCCTGTGGGGCGAACAAGTAATAACTTACGCGGATCCCGGGGATCGGGCAAATCACCGCCGGATCCCGGGCGTGTCGACCGCCCGATCCGCGGAATCACGCGGAACCGCCCTCGAACGGGCGGTGATCGCGATGCAGAGGACCACCGTGAGGGTCCCCCAGGCGGCACAGGCCGGCGGGAGGACTCGGTATCCGAGGTGGGCCGGCGTGAACGCCGCGGTGAACGGGCCCAGCTCCGCGAGTCCCCAGCCCCACGCCACCATGAGGACCACGGGCAGCGACGCCCACCACGCGATGGGCACCGCCGTCGGCAGCGACCGCACGACCGGATGCGGGTGACGCAGCCACAGCCAACGCAGCCCCCACACCGCGAGGACGAGCAGTCCCGCGGCGCCCGAGCCGTACTGCAGCCAGCGGTACCCCTCGAACGGGCCCCACATGTCGCCCAGTGCGGGTACGAGCACGGTGCCGAGCCGCCCCTCGTGCGTGAACGCGTCCCACACGATGTGGCTCACCACTCCCAGCAGCAGGGAAGCCCCGAGGGCCAGCGCGCCGCGCCAGGATGCGGGGAAGGTCTCGCGAACCGCGGCGCGGAACCCCCGGCCCCAGGTGATCGGGAGCCGAGCGGCGACCCATGCCGGCGTCAGCTCCCCCGCCGCGGGACGCAGCACGAGCCGCCAGACGACGAACAGGGCGAGGGCCACCAGCGCGGTCAGCGGCAGCCAGCGCAGGTCGTGCGTGAGGCCGTACTGGAACGGGGTGCCGCGGACGAACAGCGGCAGGTCGGGGGTCATCGCACCCACGGCGATGGCGGCGGGGACGAGCCGTGTCCGCACGAACGGCAGTGCGACGACTGCGTGGCTCGGCGTGAACGGCATGATCCCGGACTCAGCCTCGGACGAACACCCCGGCGAGGGTCTTCTTGCCGCGGCGGAGCACGGAGACCCCGCCTGGCAGCGCGCCCGTGACGAGCGCCCCCTCATCCGTCACACGCACCCCGTCGAGGGTGACCCCGCCCTGCGAGATCGCCCGCCGCGCCTCGGAGAGGCTGGCCACGAGACCGGTGTCGACGAGCGCCTGCACGACCGTGGTCTCCAGGGACACCTCGGCGTGCGGCAGCTCCTCGAGTGCGGAACGCAGTGTCGCGGCGTCGAGCGTCCGCAGGTCGCCCTGACCGAAGAGCGCGTCGGAGGCGGCGATCACCGCGGCGGCCGCATCCGCGCCGTGCACGGTGGCGGTGACCTCCAGCGCGAGTCGCTTCTGCGCGGCCCGGCGGAACGGCTCCGCCTCGACCTGGCGCGCGTAGTCCTCGATCTCGGCACGGGTGAGGAACGTGAAGACCTTCAGGCGGTCGACGACGTCGGCGTCGTCGGTGTTCAGCCAGAACTGGTACATCCGGTACGGGCTGCACATCTCCGGGTCGAGCCAGATGGCGTTGCCTTCGCTCTTGCCGAACTTCGTCCCGTCGCTGTTGGTGATCAGCGGCGTGCCGATGGCGTGGACCGAGACGCCCTCCACCCGGTGGATGAGATCGGTGCCGCTGGTGAGGTTGCCCGACTGGTCGGAGCCGCCGGTCTGCAGCACGCAGCCGTACTGCCGATGGAGTTCGAGGTAGTCCAGTCCCTGCAGGATCTGGTAGCTGAACTCGGTGTAGCTGATGCCGGCGTCGGAGTTCAGGCGCGCGGCCACCGCGTCCTTCTTCAGCATCGTGCCGACGCGGTAATGCTTGCCGATCTCGCGCAGGAAGTCGATGGCCGACATCGGCGCCGTCCAGTCGAGGTTGTTCACGATCAGCGCGGCGTTCTCCCCCTCGAAGCTGAGGTAGCGCTCCACCTGGGCGCGCAGCCGGCCCACCCACTCGGCCACCGTCTCCCGGGTGTTCAGCGTGCGCTCCGCGGTCGGCCGCGGGTCGCCGATGAGCCCGGTCGAACCGCCCACGAGCCCGAGCGGCCGGTGCCCGGCGAGCTGGATGCGGCGCAGCAGCAAGAGCTGGACGAGGTTTCCCAGGTGCAGGCTCGGCGCGGTCGGGTCGAAGCCGCAGTAATACGTGATCGACTCGCCGCCCAGTGCTGCGCGGAGCGCTTCGGGATCGGTGGACACATGCACGAGACCGCGCCACACCAGCTCGTCCCAGACGTTCTCGAACGTCGGATCGTTGGCGGGCTGCGTCGTGCTCACGGTGAGCGGAGACACGCGCTCTACGGTATCAGCCGGCGGCGTCCGACCCGCGTGCCAGACTGTGCGCATGTTCGTGCCTCCCCCCGACGCGATCCTCGTCGCCGCCCTCGCGATCTTCCTGTTCCTCGCGCTGTGCACGGCGCTGGTGCTCGTGACCGCGAGCCTGCGCCGGCCGGCGAACCTGCCCCTCCTCGTCGCGGCCGGACTGGTGGTGCTGTGCGTCATCGTGGTGGCGATCGCACCGCAGAACGTCCCGGCGCTCTTCGGCATCGTGCTGGCCCTGCTGGGAGTGGCACTGGGAGTCCTCGGCGGCGACCCCGTTGCGCGCCGGGTGCTCACGATCGCCACCCATGGTTCGGTGAAGGAGAGCGCGGGCGGCGGCATCCTCGTCTTCGACGCCAGGGCCCCGGAGCACGGCGAGACGCGTGAAGTGATGCGCGGCGGGACCACGATCGGGTACCTCGAACGACTGGCCGTCGTGGCGGCGCTCATCGCCGGGTTCCCGGAGGCGCTCGCGATCGTCGTGGCGTTGAAGGGCATCGGCCGGTTCTCGGAGCTGGCGACCGCAGCCGCCCGTGAGCGGTTCATCGTCGGCACGCTGGCGAGCCTGCTGTGGGCGTGCCTCGTGGGCGCGCTCGTCCGACTCGCGATCTGGTGAGTCAGCCCGCCAGTTCACCCATTCCCGCGACGACCGCAGCCGCGCCGGCTGCGGTCAGCGCCTGGGACACGGCCGACTGGGTGATCCCCTCCGCCTCGGCGAGCTCTCGTTGCGTCGAGCCGAGACAGCGGCCGTAGACGAGCCGGCGCGTGCGCGCGCTCATGGCGGCCACGAGCTCGTCCCGGCTCCAGGCGTACGCGTACGCGCGCCGCACCGCGCGCCGGGTCGCCTCGTCGGCGCCGGCGGCGGCGGCGACCCAGGTG
>JAEZSU010000241.1 GCA_023421635.1 Actinomycetes bacterium
GTCTACGCGTTCTTCGCCTACCTGCTGTGGGGCTTCCTCCCGCTGTACTTCCTCGTGCTCGCCCCGAGCGGGCCGTGGGAGATCGTCGCGTGGCGCATCATCCTGTCGCTGGTCTTCTGCGTGTTCCTGCTCGCGGTCACGCGCACGTGGCGGCGGTTCGGCGTGGTCCGGCGCGACCGGCGCTTGCTGCTGTGGACCGCCGTGGCGGGGCTGCTCGTCTACGGCAACTGGCAGATCTTCCTCGTCGCGACCCTCAGCGGCCACGTCATCGAGACGAGTCTCGGCTACTTCATCAACCCGATCGTCACGGTGCTCCTCGGCGTGCTCGTGCTGCGCGAGCGCCTGCGGATGACGCAGTGGCTCGCGATCGGGCTGGCCGCGCTCGCGGTCGTCGTCATCGTCGTCGGCTACGGCTCCTTCCCGTGGATCGCGCTCGGACTCGCGTTCTCGTTCGGACTGTACGGGCTGGTCAAGAAGCAGATCGGACCCAAAGTCGACGCGATCAGCGGGCTCACCCTGGAGTCCTTCTGGCTCACCCCCGTCGCGATCGTCCAGCTCATCGTCGTCGGCGCGACCACCGGCATCACCTTCGCGACCGCCGGGGCCGGTCACGCGGTGCTCCTCGCCTGCGCCGGCGTGGCCACCGCCACCCCGCTCCTGCTCTTCGCCGCCGGCGCGCGCCGGGCCCCCCTCACCCTCGTCGGCATCCTGCAGTTCGTCGCACCGATCATGCAGTTCGTCATCGGCGCCTGGCTCCTCGGCGAGGAGATGACGACCGGCCGCTGGATCGGCTTCGGGATCGTCTGGCTTGCGCTGATCGTGCTCACGGCCGACTCGATCGTCCACGCGAGACGCGCGCGTGCCGGGCGGGCGAAGGCTACCGCAGACGGCGTGCCGGACCTCACCTGACGCGGGTCGGGGTGCCGCCGCCGGTGCCGCCCGCGACCCTGATCGCGGCGGCGATCCGGGCACTCGCGGACCGTTACAGACCGTTAACACATCGCAACACATCCGACCCGGTGCCCCCACTAGCGTTGCCCCTACTGGGGGCGCCCTGAGCTCCCCGTTCTCACCCACAGCAAGGAGCAACATGAGCGTCATCACACGTTCGCGTGCCGCCAAGACCCTGAGCACATTCGCTCTGGTCGGCGCCACCGCCCTCGTCCTCGCGGGATGTTCGGGCAGCGGCGACGGAGGGTCCAGCGAGGCCGCCGGCTTCGAGTTCCCCATCGACTGCCAGGCAGCGCAGCCCGCGTCCTACACGCCGGAGTACTCGTCGACGTCGACCGGTCCCGGCACCGACCTCACGTACAAGATCGGCACCGCGCTGCCCGTCACCGGCAACCTCGCCTTCCTCGGCCCGCCTGAGATCGCGGGTACCGAGTACGCCGCATCCGTCGTCAACGAAGCGGCCAAGGGCGTCACGATCGACCTGCTGCAGGGCGACTCGGGCGACACCGACAACAAGGCGTACGAGACCGAGATCCCGCGCCTCCTGGGTGAGGGCGCCACCGCCATCATCGGCGCCGCATCCTCGGGCACCTCGCTGCAGTTCATCGATCAGGTGATCGCCGCCGGCGCCATCCAGTTCTCGCCCGCCAACACCTCCGCTGCGTTCACCGGCTACGAGGACAACGGCCTCTACTGGCGCACCGCCCCCTCGGACGTGCTCCAGGGCGAGGTGCTCGGCAACCTGATCGCCGCAGACGGCGCCGAGACGCTGGGCCTCATCGTGCTCAACGACTCATACGGCACCGGCCTCGCGTGCTTCGCCAAGGAGGCCTTCGAGGCCGCCGGCGGCGAGGTCGTGGCTGCCAGCCTCTACAACACGGGTGACACGAACTTCTCCTCGCAGGTCGAGGACGTGCTCGCCGCCGACCCCGACGCGATCGCCCTGATCACGTTCGAAGAGGTCAAGACGATCATCCCCGAGCTGATCGGCGCCGACTACCCGGCCGACCAGCTGTACTTCGTCGACGGCAACCTGGCGAACTTCGGCGACGAGTTCGACGAGGGCACGCTGGAAGGCGCCAAGGGCACCTACCCGGCGGTCGACCCGGCCACGATCGCGGACTTCCGCGACTCGCTGAACGCGTTCGTCTCCAGCACCGGCGGCACCGCGCTCACCGACTTCACCTACGCGCCGGAGTCGTACGACGCCGTGATCCTGCTCGCACTGGCCGCCCTCGAGGCGGGCTCCACGGCGGGTCCCGACGTCGCAGCCCACCTGCAGTCGGTCTCCGGCGGCGTCGACGGCGGCACGAAGTGCACCACCTTCGCCGAGTGCGCGGACATCATCATCGGCGGCGGTATCGCCGACTACGACGGTGTCTCCGGCCCGATCACCTTCAACGAGGTCGGCGACCCGACCGAGGCGTCGATCGGTGTCTTCGAGTACGGCAAGGACAACAACTACGAGTTCCTGAACGTCGGCTGACGCACAGCGCTCGAGGGGCGGCCCCGGTCTTCTGACCGGGGCCGTTCCGCGCGGGGCACTCGCTCGAGCTGGCAGCTGAGGTGGCCGCATCCCGAGCTGCCGCCTCTCTCGAGTCGCCACCTGAGTTGTCCGTATCCCGCTTCGGGTGGCAGTTCGCGCGGGATGCGGGCGAGGGATGCGGCAGGAGTTGCCACCCGAGTCCGCCCACCCGGGATTCGGGTGTCAGGACGGCTCAGACATCGGCGCCCGCGCGTCGGAGCGCAGCGCGCACCATGGCCGCCGCAGCCGGTCGCGGACCCCGGATGTGCACCCCCGCGAGCCGGACGAGCGACCAGCCCGCGGCCGCGTAGGCCGCATGCTTCTCAAGATCGCGGGCCCATTGCGCCGCATCCGTCCGGTGATGGTCGCCCTCGATCTCGAGGAGCACGCGGTGCCGCCGGTAGGCGCCGTCGGCGATGCCGAGGAGCCGTCCGTTCCCGTCGCGGATCTCGGC
>JAEZSU010000336.1 GCA_023421635.1 Actinomycetes bacterium
CTGTACGTCGCCGCGGATGCTGCGGGCGCGCACGTGACGGTGCCCGCGCCGATCGCCGGCGCCGTCGCGCTGTACGCCGCCACCGGCGGCGCCCCCTTCGACCGGCGCGCCGTCGTGCGCGGGCACACGGTCCTCGCGACGGACCAGGACTGGGCCTTCGGCCAGGGACCCGCGCTGCAGGGCACGGCGGAGGCGATCCTCCGATTCCTGCTGGCGCTCTCCGACGATCCGCCGCAGAGGCCTGCCACGGCGTCGGGGCCCGCGGCTACGGTGGAGGGATGAGTGACACGACGCCCGGCCTGCGCTGGGGCATCCTCGCCACGGGCGGCATCGCCCAGGCCTTCACCTCCGACCTGCGCACCGCCGACCTCGACGTCCGCGCCGTGGGGTCGCGGCGCCCGGGCGCGGCACAGGCGTTCGCCGACGAGTTCGGGATCCCGCACGCCCACGGCTCCTACGAGGCGCTGCTCGCCGACGACGACGTCGACATCGTCTACGTCGCGACGCCGCATCCGATGCACGCCGAGAACGCGCTCGCGGCCATCGCCCACGGCAAGCACGTACTCGTCGAGAAACCGTTCACGCTGACCGGCGACGAGGCCGCGCAGGTGCGCGACGCCGCGCGCGCCGCGGGCGTGCTGGCCATGGAGGCGATGTGGACGCGCTACCTGCCGCACATGACCCGGGCGCGCCAGCTCGTCGCCTCCGGTGCGCTGGGCGAGGTGCGCACGGTCTTCGCCGACCACACCCAGAAGCTTCCCGCCGACCCCGCGCACCGCTTGAACGCGATGGCGCTCGGCGGCGGCGCGCTGCTCGATCTCGGCGTCTATCCGGTCTCCTTCGCCTGGGACATCCTGGGCGAGCCCGTCTCCGTGCTCGCCCAGGGCCGGCTCGGCGAGACCGGCGCCGACACCGAGGTCGCCACGATCATGACCCACCGCGACGGTGCGGTCTCGACCTCGATCTCGTCCTCCCGCGCATCGGGCCCCAACACGGCGCACATCGTCGGCACCGAGGCCCGCATCGACATCGACCGCGTCTGGTACACCCCGACCTCGTTCCGCCTCATCGCACCGGACGGGACGGTCCTCGAGGACTACGTCTCGCACGTCGACGGGCGTGGCATGCAGTACCAGGCGATCGCGGCGCAGGAGTACGTCGCGGGCGGCCTCACCGAATCGCCGCTGCTGCCGATCGAGGAATCGGTCGCCATCATGCGCACGCTCGACGACGTGCGCGCCCAACTCGGCGTCCGCTATCCCCAGGAGGGCTGACATGGCAGGTCCCGCAGATCCCCGCGTCGCGGTCTATCTCGACTTCGACAACATCATCATGAGCTGGTACGACCGGGTGCACGGCCGCAACAGCTACTCGCGCGACCGCCAGCGCATCGCGGAGCACCCCGTCGATCCCGAGATCACCGAGAAGCTCGCCGCCGCGACCGTCGACGTGGGCGCGATCATCGACTACGCGGCCTCCTTCGGCACCCTGGTGCTCACCCGCGCGTACGCGGACTGGTCGTCGCCGGTCAACGCGGAGTACCGTTCGCAGCTGGTCTCGCGGGCGGTCGACCTGGTTCAGCTGTTCCCCGCCGCCGCATACGCCAAGAACGGCGCGGACATCCGCCTCGCGGTCGACACCGTCGAGGACATGTTCCGGCTGCCCGACCTGACCCATGTGGTCATCGTCGCCGGCGACTCGGACTACGTCCCGCTCGCGCAGCGCTGCAAGCGGCTGGGCCGGTTCGTCGTCGGCGTCGGCGTCGCCGGTTCCACCGCCAAGTCGCTCGCCGCCGCGTGCGACCGCTTCGACTCCTACGACTCGCTCCCCGGGGTGGCCTCCCCCGAGAAGGCGAAGAAGGAGGCCTCGTCGGGCCGTCCCCGCGTGCGGAAGCGCTCGGTGGATCCCGCAGCAGACCTGCTCGAGCGCGCGCTGCGCCTGGAGAACGACAAGGACCCGTCGCAGTGGCAGCACGCCTCCGCGGTGAAGAGCCTCATCACCCGCCTCGACTCGTCGTTCAGCGAGAAGGCGCTCGGGTACCGCAGCTTCACGGAGTTCGTCGCCGCGCACCCGCAGATCGCGGAGATGGACGAGACCGACAACATCGTGCGGATGCGGTTGGTCGCCGAGAAGCGCTGACCCTCAGCGCCGGGTGCTCCACAGCGCCCACGCGATGAGCACCGGCTGGAAGAAGAGCCGCACGAGCCGCTTCACGTCGGTGTCGAGCCCGAATCCGTCCCGTCGCTCGGTGAACTGTGCCCAGTTCCCCGGGAAGACCGCGGCGAAGAAGGCCGCCAGCACGACGCCCGCCCGCCGGCGCTGCCTGGGGAGCGCGACGAGCGAGGCGCCGAGGGCGACCTCGGCGATCCCCGACGCCACCACGACCGCGTCCTTGTCGAGCGGCGTGCGCTCGACCGTCCAGTCGGGCACCTGTGCCTGGAACTCGGTGCGCGCCCAGAACAGGTGGCTCAGCCCGGCGAACACCATTGCGGCGGCCAGCAGCCACCGTGCGAACGTCCTCATGCTCCCATTCCATCCGCCTGCGACGGCTCCGGGCCGACGCTTGACGCCGCCCGCGCGATCTGCTCAGCGCAGCGCCGCAGCCTGCTCGATGAACGCGAGGTAGTCGGCCTCGACGTCGTCGGCCACGATGGCTCGCAGCACCACCTCGTCGACGGCGGCGCGGTATGCGGCGACGACGCGCTCCACGTCACCGTCAGGCGTCGGCACGACGGTCTCCGTGATGCCCGCCCCGATGCGGGCGAGGTTCGCGGCGTACTGCCCGAGCGCCGCGTACCGGGCGGCCTCGCGGTCCAGCCGGGGCAGCGCCGCCGGGTCGAGCGCGGTCCGCACGTACAGCGCCACGTGCGCGGCGGGGCTGATCTCATGGGCCTGCAGCGCCTGCTCCCCCGCGACCGCAGGCGGCAGCCAGCTCAGGAG
>JAEZSU010000360.1 GCA_023421635.1 Actinomycetes bacterium
CGTACATGAAGACCTATTCGCCGTACGAGAACGTGCGCGAGGGCGTGACCTACCCCCGCATCCTCGCCGTCACGTCCTTCAACGACACCCGCGTGCTGTACGTGGAGCCGGCGAAATGGGTCGCACGGCTGCGGGAGGTCGGCGCCGACGCAATGCTCAAATGCGAGATGGTCGCCGGCCACGGCGGCGTGAGCGGCCGCTACGACGCCTGGCACGAGCGCGCGTTCGAGCTCGCCTGGCTCTTCGACGTGCTGGGCGTCGCCGGCGACGAGGCCCCGCCCGCGGCGTCGCGCTGATCCCGCACCCCAGGTCAGGAGAAATCCCGAGACCAGGAGGTTCTCACGCGGATCGTCCTGGTCTCGGGATTTGTCCTGCACTGGCGTGGTCAGCGATGCAGGCCCTGAGCGACCGCGTCGCGGACGACCGACTGCACCTCCTCCGGATGGAACAGGATCTGCACATAGTCGAACCGCAGCACGGTGTATCCCAGCAGTGCCAGCCTCGCGTCTGCGCGAAGGTCGCGGCGGCGATCCGCAGCCTGGTGATGCGCGAAGCCATCCAACTGCACGACCAGGCGGCTGCCGATCAGGGCGTCCACCGGATGCCCGTCGAGCCAGACCTGCTGGGCCACACGCAGTCCGATCTCGCGCATGAGGTGCGAGAACCGTGTCTCGACACCTGAGTCGGACAGCGCCGAGGCTGCAGCGGCGAGCGCACGCGCGGGCTCGCTGCGCCACTGCACCCGTCCGAGCACCGCTGGATCGACGAGGCGTTTGCGGATCGCGGATTCCCAGACAGCCGCCGCCTCCGCCATCGGCACACAGCGCGCGGCGTGGAACAAGATGTTCAGCGCAGGGTCCTCTGCGGTGACAGGACCGACCGGTGCAGGTCCCGTCGACCAATGCAAGCGAACCCCGACGGCATCCAGGCGCGAGGCGTTCGGCCGCACGGCGACGTGGATGTCCGGGTGGTCGGGCGTCCAGAGCCCCGCGCGCCGCGCCGCGCTGAGACAGGTGAGTCGACCGCCGAGTTCGACGGCGCGACGGAGTTCGCCCCCGGCTCCCGGGACGACCAGCCACGACCGACGCACGCGTTCGACCATGCCCGCGCCGACGGCGGTCCGCATCGTGTGCACGGTGAACCCCGCCGCACGGAGTACCGAGGAGTGCGCCGCACCGCCGTACGCGACGATCCATGGGACGAGTTCGATGACGGAGCGCATGGCATCCAGCATCCGGACGCCGACCGCCTGAACCTCCCGGACCGGCCGACCGGTGGACGCCAAGCGTCGGCGGCCGCCCTGGGGAGGAACGGATGCCACGACACCCAAACAGGAGAAATCTCGGGATCAGGATGTTCCACCCGGAATCCACCTGTTGCCGAGATTTCTCCTGTTCTCGGGAACCGCGAGGGTCAGCCGAAGAGGGCGGCGGCTTCCTCGTAGCGGTAGAGCGGCACCGTGTTCAGTTCGCCGAGGGCGTCGGCGAAAGGCACCCGCACGATGTCGGTACCGCGGAGGGCGACCATCTGCCCCCAGGCACCGTCCACGACCGCGTCGGCCGCGTGGAGGCCGAGGCGGGTGGCGAGCACGCGGTCGAACGCGGACGGGGCGCCGCCGCGCTGGATGTGGCCGAGCACCGTCGCGCGGGTCTCGATGCCGGTGATCCGCTCGATCTCGGGCGCGAGCACCTCGCCGATGCCGCCGAGCCGCGGGCGGTTGAAGGCGTCCAGGCCCTTGTCGCTGTAGGCCTCGTCCATGCCGCTGAGCGTGAAGCCCTCCGAGACGACGACGAGCGGGGCGCGCCCGCGGTCGTGGGCCTTGGCGACCTGCTCGGTGATCTCCTCGATCGACATCGGGACCTCGGGGATGCAGATGACGTGCGCGCCCGCGGCGATGCCGGCGTGCAGCGCGATCCAGCCGACGTGACGGCCCATGACCTCGGCGACCATGCAGCGCTGGTGCGAGTCGCCGGTGGTGCGCAGGCGGTCCATGGCGTCGGTCGCGATGTTCACCGCGGTGTCGAAGCCGAAGGAGTAGTCCGTCGCGCGCAGGTCGTTGTCGATGGTCTTCGGCACGCCGAGCACGTTGATGCCGTCGCCGGCGAGCCGGTTGGCCGCGGCCAGGGTGCCCTCGCCGCCGATGGCGATGATGCCGTCGAGGTGGTGGCCGTACAGCGTCTTCGCGATGTTCTCGGCGCCGCCGCGCGGGCCCTCGTACGGGTTCGTGCGGCTCGTCCCGAGGATCGTGCCGCCGACCTTGGACAGGCCCTTCACCTCGTGGCGGGTGAGCGGGAAGAAGTCGCCGTCCACGACGCCACGCCAGCCGTCGCGGATGCCGACGAACTCGATGTCGTAGACGCTCGTCCCCTTGAGCACGACGCCGCGGATCACCGCGTTGAGTCCGGGGCAGTCGCCGCCGCTGGTCAGGATACCGATCTTCATGGTGGAGTCCTCGAGAGTGGTGCTTGGATGGCCGGCGACGCTGCCTCCCTGAGACTAGCGCCGCCCGGACCCCGTCGCCACACGGCGGGGTCCGGG
>JAEZSU010000008.1 GCA_023421635.1 Actinomycetes bacterium
GCGTGACGGTGAGCGCTCCGCACGTCCGCAGCGCGATGGGGATCGTCCTTTCCGTCCCGCGCGCCAGGGTGACCGCCCGTACCGTCCCGCGCGTGAGGGTGACCGCCCGTACCGTCCGCGTGACGGCGAGCGTTCATCCGCGCGTCCGCAGCGCGATGGCGACCGCCCTTTCCGCCCGGCGCGCGAGGGTGACCGCCCGTTCCGCCCGCGTGACGGTGAGCGTTCAGCCGCGCGTCCGCGGCGCGATGGCGACCGCCCGTACCGTCCCGCTCGTGAAGGGGACCGCCCCTTCCGTCCGCGCGACGGGCACGGCTCAGGCCGCCTGCAGCGCGCCGGCGAGCGGTCCTCGCGTCCGCCGCGCGACTCCGACGATCGCGTCAGCCGGCAGGCGGAGCCGGAGCTGCCCGAGGAGATCACGCCGCGAGACCTCCATGGCAGCGCGCGCAACGAGCTGAAGACGCTGAGCAAGGAGAACGCGGAGGTCGTCGCGCGACACCTCGCGATGGCCGCACGCCTCATCGACGAAGACCCTGCACTCGCGCACGAGCACGCCCAGGCTGCGGTCCGCCGCGCCGGTCGCGTGGCCGTCGTCCGCGAGACCGCAGCGATCACCGCCTATGCGCTGGGTGACTACGCGCTGGCCCTGCGCGAGCTCCGCACGTATCGACGCATCTCGGGCAACGACGACCAGATCGCGCTCATCGTGGACAGCGAGCGAGGCGTGGGTCGTCCGGAACGCGCCATCGAGGAGGGACGCGCGGTCGACCGTGCCGCCCTCCCGACCGCCGCACGCGCGCAGCTCGCGATCGCGCTCTCCGGCGCACGACTGGATCTCGGCGACCCCGAGCGCGCGCTCGTCGAACTCGACATCCCCGAACTCGACCCCGACCGCGCCTTCGAATGGAGCGCGGATCTGTTCGCGGCGCGCGCCTCCGTGCTCGAGGAACTCGGCCGCCACGACGAGGCCGAGCAGTGGGCCCGTCGTGCACGGATCGCCGAGGAGGTCTGGGCGCAGGCGCACGGTGTCGGCGAGGACGAGGAGATCCTCGTCGAGGAGGAGATCCTCGAGGACGAGCCGCTCGAGCAGGAGGCCGATGCGTCGGACGCTGCCGCTGCCGCTGCCGCTGACGCTGACGCTGACGCTGACGCTGACGCTGACGCTGACGACGACATCGCCGGCGGCGGCGAGGACGAGGCGCGCTGATGGGCATCCTGTCGCGGGCCACCACACCGCTCCACGGCGTCGACGTGGTGCTGGCCGACCTCGACGGCGTCGTCTACGCCGGTCCTGGCGCGGTGCCGCACGCGGTCGAGAGCCTGAACCGTGCGGCGCAGGGGCGCCGGCTGGGCTACATCACGAACAACGCCTCGCGCACCGATGCCTCCGTCGCGGAGCACCTGTCCTCGCTCGGCCTCACCGTCCGGCCCGAGGATGTCGTGACGAGCCCGCAGGCCGCGATGCGGCTGCTCGCCCAGCGCATCCCCGCGGGTTCGCGGGTGCTGGTCGTCGGCGGCGAGGGACTCGTCGTCGAAGTCGAGAAGGCCGGGTTCACCGTGACCCGCAGTGCCGAGGACCGGCCCGCCGCCGTCGTGCAGGGCTTCGCGCCCGACGTGGCGTGGGTGCACCTCGCGGAGGCGGCGTTCGCGCTGAAGACCCCGGAGGAGGAGGGCGGCATCCCCTGGATCGCGACCAACACCGACTGGACGATCCCGCAGTCCCGCGGCGTCGCCCCGGGGAACGGCACGCTCGTCTCCGCTGTGCACACGGCGGTCGGGCGGCTCGCGACGGTCGCCGGCAAGCCCGAGACCCCCATCTTCGAGGAGGCGGTCCGCCGCTTCGGTGCGAAGGCCCCGCTGTTCATCGGCGACCGCCTCGACACCGACATCGCCGGGGCACAGGCCGCCGGAATGCCGTCGGCGCTCGTGCTCACGGGCATCGACCGGCCGAAGCACGTGCTGGCAGCCCCGGCATCCTCGCGGCCCACCTACGTGCTCTCGGATCTGCGTGAGCTCCACGAGCCGTACCCGGTCGTGAAGACGAAGGGCGACGTGACCACCGTCAACGGCGCCGCCGTGCGCATCGACGGTGCCGACGTGCAGATCCTCAGCGCGGGGGAGCGGCAGATCGACCTGCTCCGCGCGGGGGCGGCGGCCATCTGGGCGACCGGCCGGCAGATCTTCGGGTTCCGTGTGCCGGAGCAGCTGTACGCGGACCCGTTCCACCGCGTCTGAGTCAGCGACGACGTCGGAGGATGCGCCGCTCGAGCGGCAGCGCATCCGTCGGCGGCTCGAGCTCGGGCGGCAGCAGCGCAGGTGGGGCACCGAACGCCCGCCTGGCGTTCACGATGACGCGCCTGCCGAGCAGATGGTTGCCGGCGCCGCCGACGGCAGCTCCGATGCCGAACGGGAGTGCCTTGCCGATCCAGGACGCACCGCCCCGCACTGCGAATCGATGGAGGAAGGACGTCTTCAGCCGGTCGAGCAGCGGACCGACAGCCGCCCGCGGGATCGTCTTGGTCACGAGTTCGCCCCAGTACGCCTGCCGGCCGGGACCGGTGCCACCAGCCTGACGCGCGAGCTGGGTGACCAGGTCGATGCCCTCCTGCCCGAGGAGCAGCGTCAGCACGAGCGCGCGCGCACGATCCGGGTCACTCACCTGGATGCCGTGCACCTCCGCGACGGACTGGCCGAGCAGCGCCGTCGCCTCGAGGAACGCGGCGGTCTCCGCGCCGCTGAGCGCCAGGGTGATGCCGGTGCCGATGGCGGGCACCACCGCGGTCGCCCCGACGGCGGCGCCGCTCGTGGTCACCGCCGCGAGGTAGCGCCGCTCGAGCATCTGCACGATCTGCAGCGTGCTCGCATTCCGATGCCGGACTCGGATGCTGCGCAGATGCGCCACGACCGCGGGCCGCTGGAGCGCGAGCAGACGGTCCAGCATCCGCACTCCGAGCGGGTGTTCGCTGGACCCCGTGGGCGGAAGCCCGGTGTCCCAGGGCGCGTCGTCGGGCAGCGAGTGGATGCGGTAGACCTGCTCAGCCACGACGGCTCTCCGGATCAGACGAAGAGGTTCGCCCGCTCCAGGTCCTCAGCGAAGTCGACCTCGACCGCGTACAGGTCGGAGATGTCCAGCGGTGCGAGCCGCAGGCCGTCCTCGAGGATCGCGAGCTCGAGCCCCCGCTCGAAGTAGTCCTGGTCGTCGACCCGGCCGAGCTGACGCTGGAAGGCGCGCTTGTCGTGGCGGGAGATGTAGTTGATGCCGACAGCCTCGCCGATGCCGCCCTTGACGGTCTTCGACAGCTGCGCGATGTACCCGTCGGCGTCGGTCGTGTACTTGACCTCTTCGTCGCTCACCTTCGCGGTGTTGACGGTCACGAACGACTGCTCACGTTCGATGAGGTCGATGGCCCGTCCGAGCACGCGGGGGTCGAAGACCACGTCGCCGTTCATCCACAGCACACCGCCGCGACCGGTGGCGGCGAGGGCGCGCTGAAGGCTCTTGGAGGTGTTGGTCTGGTCGTACCGGTCGTTGTAGACGTAGTCCGACTCGGGGAACGCCTCGACGATGGTCTCGGCGCGGTAGCCGACGACGGTGAGCACGCGGGCATCCTCGCCGAAAGCGGCGCGGATGTTGTCGTGCTGCTGGCGCATGATGGAGCGGCCGTCGCTGAGTTCGGTCAACGGCTTCGGCAGGCTGCGGCCCAGGCGGGAGCCCATGCCTGCAGCGAGGATCACGGTCTGTAAAGTCACGTTCGCTCCTGGAGTGCGGAAGTAGTTCATGGTCGCTTCATCGACGCGACACTCCGTTGTGCCCGTCTCATGGTACCGAGGGCACCTGAGGATGTCCCGGGGGCTTGTGTTCCGTTGTCCGATCGTTGCAGGCACCCGCGCCGTCGCCGGGCGGCCTTGGTACCGTGGTCGGGTGAGAGCACCGCGGCAGAATCCCCCCGACCACGCGGCGCGAACGGATGCCGCTGCGCCGGACGCGGTGGACGAGGAGGTGACCGTGCCGGATGACCTCGTCATCCCGCCTCGTCCGCCCCTGCCGGCACAGCCGGTGAGCCCGGAACCGGCGGTGGAAGCCGACGCCGCGGACGCCGACGTCGAGATCGACGTGGTGGCGGATGACGCCGTGGTGGATGACGCCGTGGTGGTTGACGTCGAGGTCGAGGAGATCGCCGGGCTGGAGCCTGTCGCCCTCGAGGCCGAGCCCGACGCCGACCACGACGACGTCGCATCCGACCCGCTCGGCGTGCTCTGGGCGGGGACCGCGGCCGACGACGATGACGACGAGCGCGTGCCCGCCGTCGTGGTGTCGCATCTGCGCAAGGACTTCGGCGCCTCGACCGCGGTCGACGACCTCAGCTGGGAGATCGCCCCCGGCACCTTCTCCGGTCTCGTCGGTCCGAACGGCGCGGGGAAGACGACCACGCTCTCGATGATCTCGGGGCTGCTCCGCCCGGACGGCGGGACGGTCCGCATCCACGGCGTGGACATCCGCGCGCACGAACGCGAGGCCAAGCGGCTCATCGGTGTGCTGCCGGATCGCCTGCGCACCTTCGACCGGCTGACCGGTCGGCAGCTGCTCGTGTACGCCGGGCTCCTGCGCGACCTGCCCGGCCCGGTCGTGGACGCGCGCGTCGCCGCGCTCGCGGACGCGCTCGACCTCACCGACGCGCTCAGCCGCATCGTCGGCGACTACTCGGCGGGCATGACCAAGAAGATCATGCTGGCCGCCGCCATGATCCACGCGCCGCGCGTGCTGGTGCTCGACGAACCCTTCGAGGCGCTGGACCCGCAGTCCGCGGCCACCATCCTCGACATCCTCCGCACGTACACCGCCAACGGCGGCACGGTCGTGCTCTCCAGCCACGGCATGGAGCTCATCGAGCGGGTCTGCGACCGCGTCGCGGTGCTCGTCGGCGGCGAACTCCTCGCCGAGGGCACGGTCGACGAGGTGCGCGGGGAGGGCACCCTCGCGGAGCGGTACCTGGAGATCGTCGGCGGCGCCGGCGAGTCGGAGGGGCTCGAGTGGTTGCACACGTTCTCCGGCTGAGGCTCGCACTGCTGCTCGCCGCCGGCCGACGCGGCGCCCGCGAGCGTCCCCGCATGATCGGGGGGCTCGTGCTGGTGCTGCTCGGGGTGGTCGCGGCATGGCTCGGCCTGACGGGGCTCCGCGGGCTCAGCGACGCCGCGGCCCAGGCCGTGACCGTCACCGGCGGGTCGGCGATCGCGCTCGGCGCCCTCCTCGCACCCCCGCTCGTGGGCGACGATCAGCTCGACCCGCGCCGCTTCCGCCCCTTCGGGGCCACGACCCTCCCGCTCGCACCCGCCCTCCTGCTGGCCGGGTTCCTCTCGGTGCCGATGCTCGCGCTCGTCGCGGTCGCGGTCGGCGTATCCGTGCTGTGGATCGACCTCGGTGCGGGCGTCCCGGCTGCGGTGGCCGGCCCGCTGCTCGGGGTCGTCACCGCGCTGCTACTGACCAAGCTGTCCGGCGCGGTCACCGCACGGCTCCTGCGCGAACGTCGTTCGCGGGAGCTCACCGGGCTGTTCGTGCTGGTGCTGCTCATCGTCGTCGTGCCGGTCGGGCTGTTCTTCGCCTCGCTCGACTGGGGCACCACCGTGCCGCCCGCGCTCGTCTCGGCAGGCAGGGTGCTCTCGGTCACCCCCTTCGGTGCACCGTGGGCGCTCCCGGCATACGCGGCAGTCGGCGACGGCTGGTTCTGGTGGTCGCTCGTGGTCGCGCTCGTGACGGTCGCCGCGCTCGCCGTGGGCTGGTTCGCCCTCGTCGACCGCATCCTGCACGCGCCGGAGCGGCCGCTCACGGCGCGGGCACGTGCCGGGATGTCATGGTTCGCGGTGACCCCGGCGACCGCCGGCGGCGCGATCGCCGCGCGGAGCCTGCTGTACTGGCTGCACGACCGCCGGTACCGCGTCAACGTGCTGATCGTGCCGGTCGCGGCGCTCCTCACCGCGGTGCCGCTGCTCATCGCCGGGGTGCCGCCCGAGCTCGTCGCGCTCGCGCCGCTGCTCATCGTCGCATTGTTCCTCGGATGGCTGCCCCACAACGATCTCGCCTATGACTCCACCGCGCTGTGGCTCCATATCGCGAGCGGGGTGCGGGGGATCGCGGACCGGTTCGGTCGTCTCGTGCCGATCCTGCTCATCGCGATCCCCACCTTCGCGGTGTTCCTGCCGGTGTCGACCATGCTGAGCGGGCGCTGGGCGCACCTGCTCCCGCTCGCGGGGCTGTGCGCGTCGCTCTTCCTCGCCGGGCTCGGGTTCTCCTCGATCTCCTCCGCCGCCGCGCCCTACGCGGTCTCGCGCCCCGGCGACAGTCCGTTCCGACAGCCGCAGCGCACCAGCGGGTCGGGCATCGCCGCGCAGTCCCTCGTCATGCTCGGCACCCTCATCGTCAGCATCCCGACCGGATGGTGGGCGTGGCTCGCCGTGACCGACGACCCTTCCTATGGGATCACGGCGCTCCTCGCCGGCCTCGCCACCGGGCTGGTCGTGCTGGGGCTCGGCCTCGCGATCGGGTCGACCGTGTTCGAACGGCGCGGCAGCGCGCTCATGGAGTTCGCGGAGACCGCCGCCTGAAGCGGGTCTCGCGGATAGAATCGGTGCCTATGAGCACGCCTCTCGACCGTCCTGACTCCGGCGGCACCGCCACCCTCGATCGCGAGCTCGAAGAGCTGCTGCGCGAGGAGCACATCGAGCCCGGCGACCATGAGCGCTTCTCGCACTACGTCAAGAAGGACAAGATCCTCGAGTCGGCCATCACCGGCAAGCCGGTGCGGGCGCTGTGCGGCAAGAAGTGGACGCCGGGGCGCGACCCCGAGAAGTTCCCGATCTGCCCCACCTGCAAGGAGATCTACGAGTCCATGCAGCGCTGAGCCGGCTCAGGCCGGTTCGTCGAGGTAGACGGTCGGGATCGCAGGGTCCGCCCGGCTGAGCCGGTGCGCGGTCAGCGGCAGCTCCTGCCGTACCGTCCGGTGATGGTCCCTGGCGCGGACGACCCCCGCCGCTCCTTCGTGCGCGGCGTCCACCTCGCCGTGCTCGACGAGCGGGACCTGCAGCGTCCGTGCGCCCTCGGGGGCCGCCGTCTGGCTGGGGGCGCCGGCCGCGGGCATGACGACCTCGGCCTCGGCGACGCCGCCGGCGATCCGCCGGAACGCCGCTTTCCGGCCGCCGCGCGACACCTTCTGCGCGGATGCCTTCGCCACCGGCACCCACGAGCCGTCCGGGTCCTGTCGTGCCACGAGCTTGTAGACCATGCCGGCGGTGGGGGTGCCGGACCCCGTCACGACCGACGTGCCGACGCCGTACGCGTCGACGGGCGAGGAGGCGAGCGCCGCCAGTGCGTACTCGTCCAGGTCGCTGGTCACCGTGATGCGGGTGCCGATCGCGCCGAGTGCGTCGAGCTGCGCCCGCACGCGTGCCGCGACCACGGGCAGGTCGCCGGAGTCGATGCGCACCCCGCCGAGACCGGTGCCGGCCACACGGATGGCGCGCTCCACCCCGCGCGCGATGTCGTAGGTGTCGACCAGGAGCGTCGTCCCCGTCCCGGCCGCGGCGATCTGCGCACGGAACGCGTCCTCCTCGTCCTCGTGCAGGAGCGTCCAGGCATGCGCGGCGGTGCCCATCGTCGGGATGCCCCACACCCGTCCCGCCTCCAGATTGCTCGTCGCCCCGAAACCGGCGATGTAGGCGGCGCGGGCCGCGGCGACCGCGGAGCGCTCACCGGCACGGCGTGACCCCATCTCCGCGAGCGGGCGATCACCGGCGGCGAGGCTCATGCGGGCCGCCGCGGTCGCGACCGCCGAGTCGTGGTTCAGCACGCTGAGGGTCAGGGTCTCCAGCACCACCGCCTCGGCGAATGTGCCGGACACCGTGAGGATCGGTGAACCGGGGAAGTACAGCTCGCCCTCGGCGTAGCCGGTGATGGAGCCCCGGAACCGGAACCCCTCCAGGTACGCGAGCGTGGCCGCATCCACCACACGCTCGTCGCGCAGGTACCGCAGCTCGTCGTCGCCGAACCGGAAGTCGCGAAGCAGGCTCAGCAGGCGCCCGGTACCGCCCACGACCCCGAAGCGCCGTCCGCCGGCGAGGCGGCGGGCGAACACCTCGAACACGCAGGGGCGGTCGGCCGTGCCGTCACGGAGCGCGGCCTCCAGCATCGTCAGTTCGTACCGGTCGGTCAGCAGGGCCGTGCTCATGCGGGTCACTCTATCCACCGGGCGTAGGCTTGACGATCGTGGACGACGCACCGATCGGGATCTTCGACTCCGGGGTCGGTGGGCTCACGGTCGCACGGGCGGTGTCGCAACTGCTGCCGCGCGAGTCGATCCGGTACATCGGTGACACCGCGCGCTCCCCGTACGGCCCCAAGCCCATCGCCGACGTCCGGCGGTACTCGCTGGAGGTCCTGGACACGCTGGTGGAGCAGGGCGTGAAGATGCTCGTCATCGCCTGCAACACCGCATCCGCCGCCATGCTGCGCGACGCGCGTGAGCGCTACGACGTCCCGGTGGTCGAGGTCATCGGCCC
>JAEZSU010000091.1 GCA_023421635.1 Actinomycetes bacterium
GGACTACGTCATGCAGGACGGAGACGTGGTCGAATTCCGCTTCAATGTCTGAGGCGCTCCCGCCCTGCCCCGCCAGCGGCGAGGCGTACACGTACGAGGACCGCGAGCAGCTGGTCTGCCCGATGTGCGGGCACGAGTGGTCCGCCGGTGGTGTGCAGGACTCGGAGCCGGCGGTCGCAGTGGTGAAGGATGCCGTCGGCAACGTGCTCGCCGACGGCGACACCGTCACGATCGTCAAGGACCTCAAGGTCAAGGGTGCCGGCGGCGGCGTCGTGAAAGTCGGGACGAAGGTGCGCGGCATCCGTCTCATCGAGGACGGCGTGGGCGACCACGACATCGACGCGACCGTGCCCGGCTTCGGTCGCATGCATCTGAAGTCGAGCGTCGTCAAGAAGGTGCTCTGACCGCTCGGCATCGGCGCTCGGTCGATCCGCGCTGACTGCAACCGAAGCCGTAGTCTCGGACCATGGGGCGGAGCGTTCACGGGTGGTTGCTCACCGGGAGTGCGATCCTCGCGCTGGTAGGGGCGATCGTCTCCGCAGTCTTCTTCCTCCAGCCGTGGCGCAGTTGCGACGACGACGACGTCGCGGCGGGATGCGCGATGCTCCCCGTCGACGCAGCCGTCATGGTCGTTTCGGCGGTCGTGACGCTCACCGCTGTCGGTGTGTTCGTGGTGGCACTCCTCCTCAAGGAGCGCCCCGCCGCCCGGTGAACCCACGTCGAACCAGCGTCCGTAGTCAAGAAGGTGCTCTGAGTTCCCACTCGCCGACGATAATGGCCCGCATGCTCACGGGATTTGCGGAGGTGGCCGGAACTGCGCTGGGCGGCGCCTTCTCTCTGCTCCGACGCATCCGGCATCCGCGTCCGATCCATCCGCGCGGCCTGGTGCTCACGGGGCAGATGACGTGGGTCAGCGATGCTGCGCCGTCGGGTCTCGGCTGGATCGACGAGCCCGGAGCGCCGGTCGAGGTCACCGCGCGGCTGTCCCGGGGCGTCGGACTCCCCGACAGGCTCCCGGACGTGCTTGGACTCGCCTTGCGGTTTCACACCGCTGACGGCAGGCATGCGGATGTGCTGCTGGCATCGACCGGCATCGGATTCCCCTCGCGCTTCCTGCTCGTGCCCCGGCGCTCGGGGACGGGCGCGACGTTCAGCAGTCTCATGCCGTACCGGGCACCGCAGGGACCCGTGCTGATCTGCGCCCGGAGCGTCCCCCGGCGAGTGCTCCCGGCAGACCTCGCCGGCCTGAGGCGGTCGCTCCGGGATGAGCCGTGGCGGCTCCGGCTGTACCACGCGACGCCGACGGGCACGTGGCATCCCTTTGCAGAGGCCCTGCTTCGGCACGCCGGCGAGCCCGACTCGGACGAGCTTCGCTTCCAGCCGACGGTGCACCCGATTCCCGGGGGCACAACGTATCCGTGGCTGCGCAGGCTCCGAGAGCCGAGCTACCGCGCGGTGCAACGCGACACCCGCATCCCGGCGGTGCGCGACGCCCACGAGCGTGAGCACGTCGGAGACGGCGAGACAAGCGGGGGAGAGCGCCAGCGATGAGTGCGAGTCAGGAAGATCTGATCGAGATCCTGACGGTCAAGGCCCGGCAGCTGCCTCCCGCCGGCCGCACCCCGGAGTCCGTCGAGGGGATGGCCATCTGGAGCATCGTCAAGGATGAGCGGGCGGGCGCGCTTCGACAGAAGGTCCGGATGATCGCCGACGACGCTCGGCGGGAGGTGGACGGCATCCTCAAGGCCCGCTACGGCGCACGAAACCCCAAGTGGGGCTGGGTCGGCGGAATCCTGCTCCTGGCAGGGCTCGCGGCGGGCTTCGCGTTCGCTGCTGCGCTCATGCCGGTTCGCTCGCCGTGGATGGACGATTCCGAAGCGGCCACCTGGTCGACGGTGCACCAGGTGTGCGCCATCGTGTGCGCGATGCTGCTCGTCGCGGCGATCGCGGTGGTCCGGCTACGCCCCGTCAATCGGTCGTTCATCAGGATGCAGCTCCTCGCTCCCGGCTTCCTCGCCGTGTCGCTCTTCAACGTCATCTCGAGCGGGCAAGTGCTTTCCATCTGGCTGGTCATCGCGCTCGCGCTCTCTGTGCTGTCCCCGCTGTACATGATCGTGATCCGGGCGATGAACCGAGCGGAGCTGAACGACATCGACTTCGCGGTGCCGTACGCCGAGACGGCCGTCCGCGAGAAGATCCTCCCGCAGGCCGAACGCATCCAGCAGGAGATCACCGACGGGCTGTCGCCGGAGCAGCGGGCGATGATCGTCGAGGTGCGCGACGCGCTGATCGAGCGCCTGTTCCCGGTCACCGTGGCACGTGGCTACGCCAACGCGGCATTCCCGGCCGGCGGGGTGATCATCCACGACGTCCTCAAGGACTGGTACCACCCTCTGGATGGGAGCACGGTGACCGAAGGACCAAGTGCCGGCGGGGAGGACCGCGGGTGAGCGATGCAGCTGCCATGGACGCAGTGATCGCCGCGAAGATCGGCGCGCGCCGCCGCCCGTGGGAAGCGGCGGCGGACCGGCCCGCCCCCGAGGACGTCGCCCGCCTGCTGGCGAGCGTGCCGGAATGGTTCGGTCAGCCGGAGTCGAATGCCGAGTACATCGAAGCGGCACGGACCAAGGAGACGTGGACCGTCCGTGACCGCGACGGCGCGGTCATCGGCGTCACGCTGGTGGACCGGCACTTCCCGCACGTCGCGGAGATCCACCTCATCG
>JAEZSU010000140.1 GCA_023421635.1 Actinomycetes bacterium
AGGCCGAGCAGGCTGAGGCGCTCGCCCGCGCCGAGCGGCAGCAGGCGGTCCTCATGCAGGAGGCAGACAACACGCAGGCCCGGCTGGATGCCGAGATCAAGCGCGTCGCGGACGCCAACCTGTACGAACGGCAGCGCAACGCCGATGCGGACGCCTATGCCCGGGTGAAGGCTGCGCAGGCGCAGGCGGAGATCGCCGAGCAGGAAGCCACGGCGACACGGGTGCGGGCGGAGGCCGAGGCGGACGCCGTCCGGGTCGCGGGTGAGGCGCGAGCCGCCGCCCTCACGGCGGAGGCGGAGGCGCTCGCACAGAACCGGGAGGCGCTGCTCGCGCAGCGGGCGCTCGAGGCGCTCGTGCCGATGATGACGGAGTTCGCCAAGGGCTACGACAAGGTCGGATCCATCACCGTCTTCGGCGGCGATGGCGCGAGCGGTCACCTCGCGGCGGAGTCCGCCACCGGCCTGCGCGCCACCTTCGATGCGGTGCGAACCGCCACCGGCCTGGACCTCGGTGAGATCATCCAGGGCCGAGTTGTCGGTCAGTCTGTGGCGGACCGATTCGACGAGACGGCCGCAGCGCGCGCCGAGCAGTCCCACGCCTCGTCGCGGACGGCGGCGTCGGAGGGATCGGCGCCGGAGCGGCCCGCGGAGCGCTGAGCGCTCAGCCTTCCAGGTCGTCGACTCCCGGCATCCAGGACTGGCCCGGCCGGTTCCAGCCGCGCTTCTTCGCGATCTTGTGCGCGGTCTTCCAGTCGCTGTCGCCCAGCCGGTCGACGTACAGGATGCCGTCGAGGTGATCGAACTCGTGCTGCATGATGCGCGCGCGCCAGCCGTCGACCTCGATGCGCACCGGGGCGCCGTCCAGGTCGGTGCCGGTGACCATGACGCGGTCGGAACGGCGGAGCGGGAACCGCTCTCCGGGGAAGGACAGGCAGCCCTCGGACTCTTCGTCCGGGTCGGGCTCGCCCGGCTCGGGGGGTGTCATCCACAGCACCGGGTTCAGGATCACACCGCGCCACGGCGCACCGTCGTCGTCCTGATAGGTGTACGTGAAGATCCGGAGCGGCACGCCGACCTGCGGGGCGGCGAGGCCGACGCCGGGCGCCGCATCCATGGTCTCGAACATGTCGGCGACGAGGGTGCGGATCTCGTCCGTCACCTCGTCGACCTCGGATGCGGGGGCGTGCAGGACGGGATCGCCCATGATGCGAATCGGGAGTACGGCCACGGATCGAGCCTAGCTGCGGCACGGCGTCGGCCGCGTCTGACGGCGATGGGCGGCCGGGGCCGTTAGGGTCGAAAGGTGATGAGGGCGGCGGTCTCGATCGAGGACGTCAGCGAGACGCTGACGGGGGTGTTCGACAACCCCGGGCTGCTGCTCGGCATCCCGCTGGCCCTCGCGGGCGCGGTGTTCATGTCCTTCGGCGCGCAGTACCAGCACCGCGGCGTCACCAAGGTGGAGCACCTGAGCGGTCAGGACGGCTCGGGCGGACTCTCCGTGGCCCAGCTGGGCCGGCTGCTCACGCGCCCGTCCTGGGTCATCGGCACCCTCATGCTGGCGCTGGCGATCATCTGCCAGCTGGGCGCGCTCAGCGTGGCGCCGCTCATCGTGGTCCAGCCGCTGGGCGCCATCTCGCTCGTCATCACCACGCTGCTGAACGCACGCATCAGCGGCCATGCACCGACCGGTCGCTCGATCCGGGCGATCATCGCCTGCGTCGGCGGCATCTTCATGTTTGTCACGGTCGCGGCGCTGTTCGCATCCGAGCAGCCGATCGGCGCGACCGAGGTCATCACGGTGCTCATCGTGCTGCTCGTCGTCACCGTGCTGCTCATCGCCCTCTGGCTCCTGGTGCGCCGCCGCAAGGTGCGGGCGCTCTTCTACGTGCTCGCCGCCGGCGTCATCTACGGCTTCGTGGCGACCCTGGCGAAGACCGTCATCAAGCGGTTGCAGAGCGGCGACTTCGACTGGCTCACCCTCATCTGCCTCATCGCCCTCATCGCCGGCACCGCGCTCGGCGCGTACTTCGTGCAGACCGCGTACTCGTCGGGCCCACCCGACCTTGCGATCGCGGGACTCACCGTCGTCGACCCCATGGTCGCGGTGCTCATCGGCCTGCTGGTGCTCGGCGAGGGCGCAGCGGTTCCGCTCTGGGGCTACCTGGTCTTCATCGCAGCCGGCGCGATCGCCGTCTGGGGCGTCATCTCGCTCGCCCTCTTCCACCCGCAGGTGCTCAGCGACAGTCAGGACCTCGGCATCCCGCGCGGTGACGGCGGATCAGACCGTCCGACCGACTCGGCGGACGGCGGCGACGGCCGCTAGGCTCGAAGCCCTGGGGGCGGTGGCCAAGCTGGTCAAGGCAGCGGGCTCATAACCCGACGATCGTGGGTTCAAGTCCCACCCGCCCCACCGAGAACGGTGACCCCGTCGTCCGCTCATGGGACGCGCTCCGTGCGTCCGCGAACGCTTCACACCGGTGCGCCGTGTGCCGTCAGTCCTGCATGCCCCGATGCCGCACGTGAGCCGCGCTTGCAGGTTTGTTCTCATTTCCGATAACGTTCTTATCTATGGGAACGAAAAGCTCCGCCGCCGACGTGCTGCTCCACCCGCAGCGGCTCGCCATCATCCGTGCCCTCATCGGGAACGAGCTCACCACGAAGCAGCTCGCCGCCCGTGTCGCCGACATCCCGCAGGCGACGCTCTACCGGCACCTCACCGCGCTGCTCGAGGTTGGCGCGATCACCGTCGTCTCCGAGCGCAAGGTCCGCGGCACGCCCGAGCGCACCTACGCCCTCGGGCCGAAGGCCGTTCTCACGAACGAGGCCTTCGAACACGCGACCCCGGAGGAGCACTTCCGCTACTTCACGACCTACGTGGCGGGACTGCTCGACGAGTACGGCAGATATCTCGAGCGGCCCCACATCGACCTCGAGGCGGACGGTGTCGGGTACCGGGACATCGTGCTGAACCTCAGCGACGACGAGTTCCGCGCCTTCCTCGCCGATCTCCGGGCGGTCATCGCCGCCCGGGCAGAGAACCCGGCCACACCCGACAGAACGCCCCGCATGCTCTCGACCGTCTTCATCCCGGTCGACCGTCAGACAGGAACCACGCAATGACCGACGTATACACCGCGCAGCAGGCCGGCCGCATCCGCCTGAGCGCCTTCGTCATGCTGCCCGCATCCCTGATCGCACTTGCGGTCATGTTCGCGGTGGTCGGCACGCCGATCCTCGTGCCGATGCTCATCGGTGCCGGCGGCTGGCTCGCCGCGCTGGTGCTGCGCCAGCCGGTCGCGCTGATCGCCAGTCGGCGGCTGAGCAAGGACACAGCGGGCAAGGTCGTCGGCTGGTTCTCCGGTCCGGCCGAAGAACTCGTCCGTCTCGTGCTCGTCCTGCTCGTCGTGCACACCGTCGCCGACGCCGCGTGGTTCGGGTACGGCTGGGCCACGATCGAGGTCCTCGCGGTGGCGGTCAACGTGCTCGCCGTCGCCAGCCTCGTCACGAAGGACGATCCGAAGTCGCGCGAAGCCCGCGACCTTCTCGAGGCGCAGGGGATGCTGAAGACGCAGAGCCCGCTGTGGGGGCTGATGGAGCGCATCAGCGCGACCGCATTGCACATGGGCTTCACCCTGCTGCTGTTCGCGAACCCGTGGCTCGTGCTGGTGACGCTGCCGGCCCACTCGATCGTCAACATGGTCGCGGTGAAGTACGGCCGCACGCACATCGCACTCACCGAGCTGGGCCTCGCCCTCGCGGGTGCAGCCGCGCTGACCGCCGGCGTCCTCGCGCTCGCCTGATCCTCCCGCCTCGGATCCGGTACGGGGGTTAACCCCCCCACCGGATCCGGGAGCGGATCGGATGCTGCCCGCCACCCCGCCGCGCCAGACTGTGAGCATGATCACGACCGCGTACAGCGACCGGCCCGAACCGCTCGCCACCACCGCCCGCCGCGGCGCCACCTACCTCGACCGCTGGCGTGCGGCGCCCGGCAACGCCGTGTACCTCATCGCCGGCTTCGTGCTCGCGATGGTCGCACTGCCGGTGCTCACCGCGCTCTTCTCCATCGGGGTGAGCACCGTCGTGCTGGTGATCGGTGTGCCGGTGCTCGCGGCAGCCCTCGCGGTGGCGCGCGGCTTCGCCGCCGCCGACCGGTTCCTGCTGCGACTCGCTCCCGGGCCGCGCGTGCCGGCGCCGCGCCGCAGCATCCGGGTGGACGACGGCACCGGATTCTGGCGCACCCTCTTCCGTCCGCTCCGGCAGGGGCACGACTGGGCCGCACTGTTGCACGGCATGATCGTGAACCCCGTGCTCAGCACCGTCACCTTCTCGCTCGCCGTGAGCTGGATCGCAGCCGGGCTGGGCGGGCTGACCTACTGGTTCTGGGGCATCTTCCTCCCGCAGGAGCAGGACGGGAACGCGCCCTGGGTGCGATATGTCGCCGAGAGCCTGCCGTGGCTCTTCGGCGGGTGGGACGTGTGGACCGTCGAGGTCGTGCTCTTCCTCGTCGGCGGCGTGATCTTCACCCTCACCATGCCGTGGGTGCTCGACGGTCTGGTCCGCGCCCACCGGGCGATCGTCACCGCGATGCTCGGACCCTGGCGCTCCGACGAACTGGCAGCCGAGGTCGAGGCGGAAGGCCTCGCTCGACGGGCCGCCGTCCATGCCGAAGACGAGGCGCTCCGGCGGCTCGAACGCGACATCCACGACGGTCCGCAGCAGCGGCTCGTGCGGCTCCAGATGGACCTCGCTGCCCTCGAACGCCGCGCGGCGTCCGGCGACCCGGATGCGGCGGCCGAGCTC
>JAEZSU010000149.1 GCA_023421635.1 Actinomycetes bacterium
CGTACAGCGCGCCGCCGATGACGGCGAGCAGCACGAGCCAGATGAGGATCAGGACCAGGAAGTTGGGACCGCCCATGGAGACCATGCCTCACGGTACCGATCACCGGGCGCGGATGCGATCAATTCGCGGCGACGACCTCGAGGACCGCCTCGCCGAACGCCTCGCGCTTCTTCGCGCCGATGCCGCTGATGCCGTCGAGGTCGGACAGCGCCTGCGGCCGGGCCGCGGCGAGCGCCCGCAGGGTCGCGTCGCCGAACACGATGTACGCGGGCACCCCCTGCTCCCGCGCGACCGAGGCTCGCCACGCGCGGAGCGCCTCGAAGAGCTCGCGGTCGCCCTCCGGCACATCGGCGGGCGCCGCGGACTTGCGGGTGCGGGGCACGCTCACGCGCCCCATCACGTCGTGGCGGAGCGGCACCGGTGTCTCCCCGCGCAACACGCCGCCCGCCTGTTCGCCGAGCCCGAGCGTGCCGTACTCGCCCTGCGCGACCAGGATGCCGCGGGCGAGCAGCTGCCGGACGACGCTGCGCCAGTCCTGGTCGCTGAGGTCGGCGCCGAGCCCGTAGGTGGACAGCTCGGTGTGCCGCTGCTGCCGGATCCGGTCGGTGTCGGCCCCGCGGAGGATGTCGATGAGGTGCCCGGCACCGAACGCCTGCCCGCGCTCGCGCTGTAGGCGGACGATCGTCGAGAGCAGCTTCTGCGCCGGAACGAGCCCGTCGAAGGTCTCCGGCGGCGTGAGGCAGGTGTCGCAGTTGCCGCAGGGGGCGGAGTCCTGACCGAAGTACGCGAGCAGGTTCTGCCGGCGGCATCCCACCGTCTCGCACAGGGCGAGCATCGCATCGAGGTGCTGGCCGAGCCGCATCTTGAACGCACGGTCGCCGGGGCTCTGGTCGATGAGCCGGCGCTGCTGCACGACGTCGCCGAGGCCGTACGCCATCCACGCCACCGACGGCTCGCCGTCACGGCCGGCGCGACCGGTCTCCTGGTAGTAGCCCTCGACGGACTTCGGCAGGTCGATGTGGGCGACGAAGCGCACGTCCGGCTTGTCGATCCCCATGCCGAACGCGATCGTGGCGACCATCACGACGCCGTCCTCGCGCAGGAACCGGCTCTGGTTCGCCGCCCGCACCTCGGCGGGCAGGCCCGCGTGGTAGGGCAGTGCGTCGATGCCCTGCGCCGCCAGCGCGGTCGCCGTCTGCTCGACGCTCTTGCGGCTGAGCGCATAGACGATGCCGGCAGCGCCCTCGGGCTGCGACCGGATGAAGGCGACGAGCTGGCGGCGCGGGTCGACCTTCGGCTCGATCCGGTACTGGATGTTGGGACGGTCGAAGCTCGCGACGAAGTGGCGCGCGTCGGGCATGCGCAGGCGCTCGCCGATCTCGCGGTGCGTCTCGCGCGTCGCGGTGGCGGTGAGTGCCATGCGGGGGACGCCGGGGAAGTCGTCGACGAGGTCGCCGAGTTGCAGGTAGTCGGGGCGGAAGTCGTGACCCCACTGCGACACGCAGTGCGCCTCGTCGATCGCGATGACACTGAGCCTGCCGCGCCGCAGGAGCGCCTTCGTGGCACCGAGGTTCAGGCGCTCGGGCGCGACGTAGAGGAGGTCGAGCTCGCCGGCGAGATACGCCTGCTCGGTCGCCTGCCGTTCCGCGACGCTCTGGGTGGAGTTGAGGTACGCGGCGCTGACGCCGTTCGCGCGGAGCGCGTCGACCTGGTCGTGCATGAGCGCGATGAGCGGACTCACCACGAGCCCCGTGCCCTCGCGGACGAGCGCGGGCACCTGGTAGGTGACGCTCTTGCCGCCACCGGTCGGCATGAGCACGATCGCGTCGCCGCCGGCGATCACGTGGGCGACGATGTCGGCCTGGTCGCCGCGGAACGCGTCGTACCCGTACACCTCGGCGAGCACCGCGAGCGGGTCGGCACCGGTGTGGACGCGACGCGGAGCGGATGCGGGTGCCGCCGCCGGCGCGGGTGCGCCCCAGGGGTCGTCGGGCGGCGGGGCGGCGTCGTCGTCGGGGGCCCAGTCGTCCGGCGGCACCCAGTCGTCGCCGAGCTCGTCGAACCCCGCGCTGTCCTGCCAGGAGACCGGGGGCTGCATGCTCACCCGTCCAGCGTAACGACCGCCGCTGACAACGACCCGATCAGCACCAGCGCTCGGCGAGGGACGTGACGACCGAGAGGTTGCGGTTCGTCGCGACACCGAGGAGCTTCGTCGCCCGCAGCGGATCGACCGTGCCGTCCTGATACCCCGGACCGAGCAGGGCGTGGGCGGCGCGGCCGCGCACCACCATCTCCCCCGCATCGGACGAGGTCGCCTCGACCGCCGCGGTGGTCTCCGGGTCGAGTTCCTGCTTGAGCAGGTACACGTAGTGCCGGGCGAGTCCCGGCCGCGCCGCGGAGAGGGCGGCCGCCTCCCGCGCGATGGCCGCGAACTCGTCGGCGCGGTACGCGATCGTCGGCACCTCGAACCCCCGATCCGCGAGATATGCCGCCTCGAGCATGCGCTCGATCCGCTCACGCGACCGCATCCGGGTGTCCAGCCGCACGTTGCCGGTGTTGCCGTGGGTGGCGACGTCCTGGAAGCCCGCCGCCGTGGTGGCGGCGACGACGTCGCCCTTCGGGAACACGCGCGTGCTGCCGAGGTTGACGGCGCGCAGGAACGCGAGATAGGTCGCCATGGGCTCAGTCTGCGCCCGGGAACG
>JAEZSU010000188.1 GCA_023421635.1 Actinomycetes bacterium
GCTCACGGCCGCGCTCGTGGCGAGGCGGCGGCGCGAGGCCGACGCGGCCTGAGGGCTCAGCCGGCGAGCCGCCGGCGCTGCTCCTCCATCGTCGCGGGGACGAGGATCGGCCGGTGGTCGCTGAGGCCCTGCGGCAGGGTCCGGACCGTCTCGATGTCGAACCCGTTCGAGGTGACGAAGTCGTAGTGGCCGCGGAAGAAGCGGTACCGGGTGTAGGTCCGTGCGTCGCTGAGCGTGAGCTCGTACCCCTGGTCCCGCACCCGTTCGCCGAGCTTCTCCTTGAACACCGGGTAGTTGTAGTCGCCGACCATGAGGGTCGGGAGGTCCGGCCCGAGGTCGGCCAGCTCCGCCAGTGCGGTGCGGATCTGGTGCCGCCGCAGGGAGTTCAGCGCGGTCAGCGGCGCGGCGTGGAACGAGGCGACGATGAGTTCGCGGCCGGCGTCGATGTCGTGCAGCCGCACGCCCAGCATCCGCTCCTCGGCGGGTTTGAGCACCCGGTCGTGCAGCGACTTCTTCAGCGACATCGCCCGGACGCCCTCGAGCCGGAAGAGGCTCTCGCGGTAGTACACGGCGAGGCCGAGGCGGTTCCGCTGCGTCGCCTCCGCGAGCCGGAGCCCGCCGAGTTCGAGCGGGATGTCGGAGGTGTCGGCCTCCTGCAGGCAGAGCACGTCGGTGGCGTGTGCGTCGACGAGCGCGGCGAGTTCACCCGCCGCGCGGTGCTTGCGAAGGTTGTAGGAGATCACCCTCATGGTGTCTTCACCCTATCCGCGGAATACGCGTTCCCGGCGTCCTCTTGACGAAGACACAGCAGGTGAGGATGGTGCGGATCACTCCTGGTCGCGGCGCGCCCGCGTCTGCTCGGCACGGGCGGCGAGCAGCTCGTCGGCGGGGTAACCGACCTCGGTGAGGGTGAGACCGCGGGCGGCCAGCACCGGGAACGCGCTCGTCCGCAGCGCCTCGTCCCGGAGCCTGGTCAGGTCGTCGGCGGCCAGGCGTCCGCCGCCGACCGCGACGCACGCGCCGACCAGGGCGCGGACCATGCTGTGGCAGAACGCGTCGGCCTTGACGTTCGCGACGAGCACCCCCTCGGCGTCACGGCGCCAGTCGAACTCCAGCAGGGTGCGGATGGTGGTGGCCTCGGGCCGCGGCTTGCAGTACGCGGCGAAATCGTGGAGGCCGGTGAGGGAGCGGGCCGCCGCATCCATCGCATCGACGTCGAGCCTGCCCCGCACCGTGGTCGTCCGCGCGCGTTCGAGCGGGTCGTACCCGACGACGTCGTCGGCGACCCGGTAGGCGTAGCGGCGCCACACGGCCGAGAACCGGGCGTCGAACCCGTCCGGCGCAAGGATGCTGCGGTGCACGGTGGCGTCGGCGTAGCCGCCGAGCACGCCCCGGATCCGATGTGCGAGGTCGGCGACGGGCTCACCGCCGCCACCGCGACGGGATCGGAGCCGTGCGGTCTGCGCCTCGTCCAGGTCGACGTGCGCGACCTGCCCCGCAGCGTGGACGCCCGCATCCGTCCGCCCGGCGACCACGAGCCGTGGGTCGCCACCGACGACACGGGCGATGGCCGCCTCGAGCGTGCCCTGCACGGTGCGAAGGCCCGGCTGCCGCGCCCACCCGCGGAAGTGCGTGCCGTCGTAGGCGATGTCGAGGCGGATCCGCACCGTGCAAGCCTAACCGTCCGTCCGTGTGCGCCGCGGGGCTGCCCGGCGGATGTCGGAGGCGACCATAGACTGGATGCACCCGCCCCGCCCCGGCATCCCTTCCTGCTGTGACCGTCACTTCTCCGCGCCCCCGATTCGCAGGACTGGACGGTCTGCGCGCGGTCGCGGTGCTCCTGGTGATCGTCTGCCACCTGTTCCCGCAGAGCCCGCTGCGCTCGGGCTACGTCGGCGTCGACGTGTTCTTCGTGATCAGCGGGTTCCTCATCACGTCCCTGCTCCTCAGGGAGCGCGAGGACACCGGGCGCATCCGGCTCGGCCGATTCTGGAGCCGCCGCGCACGCCGGCTCCTCCCCGCGCTCGTGCTGATGGTGACCGTGTGCGCCACGGCCGCCTGGTTCGTCGGCGGCGATGTGCTCCTCGGCCTCGGCAGCCAGGTGCTGGGGGCCGCGACCTTCTCGTCCAACTGGATCTCGATCGCCGCCGGCGGCGACTACTTCGCGGCCGGGCAGACCGACCTCTTCCGGAACCTCTGGTCGCTCGCCGTCGAGGAGCAGTTCTACCTCGCGTGGCCGCTGCTGCTGCCCCTGCTGCTGCGGCTGCGTTGGGGCGCCGCCCGTGCGGTCGTCGTCCTCGCCGTCGCCGCCGCATCCGCGGTGTGGATGCTGTCGCTTGCCGCGTCGGGCGCGCTCACCCGTGGCTACTTCGGCACCGACGCGCACGCGTTCGGCCTGCTCATCGGCGTCGCGCTCGCGTTCGGCGCCCGCACCCTCCTCGAACGCCCGGCCGCCTGGATGTCCCGCCGGTCGGTGCATGCCGCCGTCACCGCGATCGGGGTCGTGGCGCTCGGGGCTCTGCTGGTCGTCGCCGCCCTTCCGGGGACCTCGGCCACGGCGGTCCCCGAGGCGCTCATCGCCACGAGCACGCTGACGGCGATCGTGGTGGCCGCGGCGGTGTGGCCCGGATCGGTGTTCGGGCGTGCGCTCGACGTCGCGCCGCTCCGCATCGTCGGCGAACGCTCCTACGCCCTCTACCTGTGGCACTGGCCGGTGCTCGTCCTCATCGTCTCGGCCATCGGCGGGACGACCACCGACGTCCCGCCGTGGGCGGCCTGGACCGCGCTGGCGATCACGGCTGTCGCGTCGGAGTGCTCGCTGCGGTTCGTGGAGACGCCGGTGCGACGGCTCGGGTTCCGGGCCGTGGGGCTGCGCGTCCGCACGGCGCTCGGCCGTTCCGCCCGGGCGCGGGTGCGTGTGCTCTCCGCCGC
>JAEZSU010000209.1 GCA_023421635.1 Actinomycetes bacterium
TGAACTCGGCCGGGCCGATGGTCAGCGGCGGCGCGAGCTGGATGACGGGGTCGCCGCGGTCGTCCGCGCGGCAGTACAGGCCCGCCTCGAAGAGCCCCTTCGACAGGAAGCCGCGCAGCAGCCGCTCGGCCTCGTCGTCGGTGAAGGTCTCCTTGGTGTCCTTGTCCTTCACCATCTCGATGCCGAAGAAGTACCCGTCGCCGCGCACGTCGCCGACGATCGGGAGGTCCGTCAGCTTCTCGAGCTCGGCGCGGAAGCGCGGCGAGTTCTCGCGCACGTGGGCGTTGAGTCCCTCCTCCTCGAAGATGTCGAGGTTGGCGAGGGCGACCGCGGCCGAGACCGGGTGCCCGCCGAAGGTGTACCCGTGGTAGAAGGTCGTCTCACCGGTGCGGAACGGCTCGTACAGCCGGTCGCTGATGATCGTCGCGCCGATCGGGGAGTAGCCGCTGGTCATGCCCTTCGCGCACGTGATCATGTCGGGCACGTAGCCGTACGCGTCGCACGCGAACATGTGGCCGATGCGGCCGAAGGCGCAGATGACCTCGTCCGAGACGAGGAGCACGTCGTACCGGTCGCAGATCTCCCGCACGCGCTGGAAGTACCCGGGCGGGGGCGGGAAGCATCCGCCCGAGTTCTGCACCGGCTCGAGGAAGACCGCGGCGACCGTGTCGGGGCCCTCGAACTGGATCATCTGCTCGATGCGGTCCGCCGCCCAGACGCCGAACTGCTCGGGGTCGGTGGGAGCGCCCATCTCCTCGGCGCGGTAGATGTTCGTGTTCGGCACGCGGAACCCGCCGGGGGTCACCGGCTCGAACATCTCCTTGATGGCGGGGATGCCGGTGATCGCGAGGGCCCCCTGCGGGGTGCCGTGGTAGGCCACCGAGCGCGAGATCACCTTGTGCTTGCCGGGCTTGCCCTGCAGCTTCCAGTAGTACTTCGCGAGCTTGAAGGCGGTCTCGACCGCCTCGCCGCCGCCGGTGGAGAAGAACACCTTGTTCAGGTCGCCGGGCGCGTACTCCGCCAGGCGGTCGGCGAGCTCGATCGCCGCCGGGTGGGCGTAGGACCACAGCGGGAAGAACGCGAGCTGCTCGGCCTGGGCCGCTGCGACCTCGGCGAGGCGCTTGCGACCATGGCCGGCGTTCACCACGAAGAGGCCTGCGAGGCCGTCGAAGTACTCGCGGCCGCGGTCGTCCCAGATGCGGTGGCCTTCGCCGCGGACGATGACCGGGACGCCGTCCCGTTCCATCGACGACTGGCGTGAGAAGTGCATCCAGAGATGGTCGCGGGCCTTGGTCTGGAGGTCCTGGTGGTCGTAGATCGGGTCGGTGGACATCGGTATCACCCCTTCGCGCCCGACATTACTCCAGCGGCGCCCGTTACTGCACCGTCCGGACGGTGCCGCCCGGCCTCGGGTGGGCCGGGCGGCGGTCAGGATGCGGGGGCGACGTGCACCGCGGCGATGCGCGGCGTGTCGGCGGTCACCGCGAAGGCCTCGCCGGTCAGCTCGACCGTCGTCTCGGTGTCGCGTTCCGCGGAGGTGCCGACCCACAGCTCGATCGCTCCGGGCTCGACGACGCGCCGCATCCGCCGGTCGGTGAACGCGAGGCGGCTCGCCGGGACCTCGAAGGACACCTCCGCCGCCTCGCCCGGCGCCAGCTGCACGCGCGCGTAGGAGACGAGCTGCGCGACCGGCCGGGTCACGCTCGCCGCGACGTCGTGCGCGTACAGCTGCACGACGTCGGTCGCCGCGACCGCGCCGGTGTTCTCGACCGTGACCGTGGCCGTGAACGTCTCGCCGGCGGGGACGGCCGCGGGGGCGGTCAGCCCGGTCCGCGCGAAGGCGGTGTAGGAGAGGCCGAACCCGAACGGGCGCACCGGGGTGCTGTCCGCGCTCGTGATCTCGCTCGGTCCGCCCAGCACCGGATGCAGGTAGCTGAACGGCTGCGCGCCCGCCGACCGCGGCAGCGAGACCGGCAGCCGGCCCGAGGGGGTGGAGTCCCCGGCGAGGAGCGCGGCCAAGGCAGTGGCACCCTCCTCGCCGGGGAAGAACGCCTGCAGCACCGCGGCGGGGGCGTCCCCGCCGTCGAGTGCCCAGCCGATCGCGTAGGGGCGGCCGGTCAGCAGCACGAGCACGACCGGCGTGCCGGTGGCCACGATCGCCTCGACGAGCTCGCGCTGCACACCGGGGAGGTCGAGCGACTCCACGTCGTTGCCCTCGCCCACCGTGCCGCGGCCGAACAGGCCCGCCCGATCGCCGACCGCGACGATCGCGACGTCCGCGTCCGAGGCGGCGGCGACCGCCGCCTCGAACCCGGACCGGTCCTCGCCCTCCGCGTCGCAGCCCGCCTCGGCGACGACGACCGCGTCGGGGAAGCGGGCGGCGACGGCCTCGCGCAGCGTCGGGATCTCGAACCCGATCGGGGTGCCGGGGTGGTGCGCGATCACGTGGTTCACGAAGGAGTAGCAGCCCATGAGCGCCTCGGCGCTGTCGGCGTTCGGGCCGTTGAGGGCGAGCCGCGACGGCCCCCGCAGCGGCAGCACGCCGTCGTTGCGGAGCAGCACCACGGACTCCTCGGCGAGCCGGCGAGCGAGCGCGCGGTGGGAGGGCGGGTCGAGGTCGACGGTCGTGGGCGGGTCGGCGAAGTCCTCGTCGAACAGGCCCAGCTCCTCCTTCTCCGCGAGCACCCGCAGCACCGCGACGTCGATCAGCTCCTCCGGCACGCGGCCGGTGCCCACGAGCGCCGCGAGCGGCTCGAGGTAGGCGTCGCCGCTCGGCAGCTCGACGTCGATGCCGGCTTCGAGTGCCAGCGCAGCCGCCTCGCCCCGGTCGGTGGCGATCCGGTGCATGGTGTGCAGGAACGCGACGGCGAAGTAGTCCGAGACCACCACCCCGTCGAAGCCCCACTCGCCACGGAGCAGATCGGTGAGCAGCTCGGATGCGGCCGCCACCGGCACGCCGTCGATCTCGGCGTACGAGTTCATCACCGAGCGCACGCCGCCGTCGCGGACCGCCATCTCGAACGGCGGCAGGAAGACGTCCTCGAGCTCCCGGCGCCCGATGTGGGCGGGGGCGTGGTTGCGTCCGGCCTGCGAGGCCGAGTACCCGACGAAGTGCTTGAGCGTCGCGTGCACACCGGCGCCCTGCAGGCCGCGCACGTAGGCGGTCCCGATCGTGCCCACCACGTACGGGTCCTCGGCGATGCACTCGTCCACCCGGCCCCACCGCGGGTCGCGGATGACGTCCAGCACGGGCGCGAGCCCCTGGTGCACACCGAGCTCGCGCATGGAGTCGCCGATCGCGCGACCCACCTCCTCGACGAGGTCGGGGTCGAAGGATGCGCCCCAGGCCAGCGGGGTGGGGAAGGTTGCGGCCTGCCAGGCGGCGAGCCCCGTCAGGCACTCCTCGTGCACGATCGCGGGGATGCCCAGGCGCGTCTCGTCGCGCAGGCGCCGCTGCTGCGACCAGAGCCACGCCGCACGCTCGACCGGATCGACCGGTCGGGTGCCGTACACGCGGGTGAGATGCCCGATGCCGTGGCGGACCGCATCCTCGTACTTGCCCGACGTGGCCATCTCGCCCGCCATGGGTGCGACGACCTCGCCGCCCTGGTCCACCCAGAACCCGACGAGCTGCGCGAGCTTCTCCTCGAGGGTCATCTGCGCCAGCAGCTCGGTGATCCGAGGGGACGGCGCGGCGGATGCGACCGGGGGGGTCTGTTCGATGGTCATGCGGTCAGCCCTTCACAGCGCCGGTGAGTCCGCCCACGATGCGACGTTCGAACAGGCTGAAGAACACGAGCGCGGGGATCATGGACAGCGAGGTGAACGCAAGCACCTTGGCGGTGTCGACGGAGTACTGGGAGGCGAACGCCTGCGTGCCGAGCGGCAGCGTGAAGGACGCCTCGTTGTTGAGGATGAACAGCGGCAGCATGTACGAGTTCCAGCTGTTCACGAATGCGAGGATGCCGACCGTGATCACTGCCGGCAGCGACAGCGGCAGCACCATGCGCCAGAAGAACCCGAGGCGGCTGCAGCCGTCGATCGCCGCCGCCTCCTGCAGTTCGTTCGGGATGGCGCCCAGGAACGGCACCAGGATGATGATCGTCATGGGCAGCGCGAACGCCACCTGCGGCACGATGACGCCGGCGAGGGAGTTCATCAGGCCGAGGTCGCGCACGAGGATGTACAGCGGCGTGATGGCCACCGTCATCGGGAACATGAGGCCCGCCGTGAACAGGGCGTACACCGCGCCCCGGCCGCGGAACGCGTACCGCGACAGGGCGAAGGCGGCCATGAGGCCGAGCGCCACGACGAACGCCGTCGTGGCGAGGCCCGCGATCGCGGAGTTGCCGGCCATCCGCCAGAAGGTGCCGCTGCCGAGCACGTCGGTGAAGTTCGTCCACTGCCAGCTCACCGGGAACCCGGACGGATCGACCGTGATCTCCGAGTTCGTGCGGAAGCCGCCGAGGATGATGTACGCCACCGGGGCGAGCATGAGCCCGATCAGCAGCAGCGCCACGAAGTAGATGACGAGGTTCGGGCTGCGGCGGCGCCCGACGACGGCCGGCTGCGGGCGACGTGCGCCCGGCGCGGTGAGCGTCATGGTCGCGGTCACTTGACACCTCCGGTGATGGCGCCGGCGGTGTCGCGGCGCAGGACGTAGCGCTGGTAGAGCAGCGCGATGACGAGCGAGATGAGGAACATGACCACCGCGACCGCGGAGCCGTACCCGAAGCTGCCCGCGTTGCGACCGTTGGCGACCATGTAGGTGGCCATGGTCGAGGTGCCGGCGGTGGAGGCGACGTACTGGCCCCAGATGATCCAGACCAGGTCGAACAGCTGCAGCGAGCCGATGATCGACAGGAACGCCCAGATGCGGATGGTCGGCCCCATGAGCGGCAGCACGATGTACCGCTGGATCTGCCAGTAGGAGGCGCCGTCGATCGCGGCGGCCTCGGAGAGCTCCTCGGGGATGCCCTGGAGACCGGCGAGCAGAAGGATCACCGCGAAGCCGATGTACTTCCAGGTGATGATCACCATCAGGGTCCAGATGGCGATGCTCGGGTCGGACAGCCAGTCCGCCCGGAGGAACCCGAGCCCGATCTTCTCCAGCAGGCCGTTCAGGGCGCCGGTGGACTGGAGCATGAGGCTCCACCCGAGACCGACGACGACCTCGGAGATCACGTACGGGACGAAGATGAGGACCCGGATGAGCGACTGGAACCGGAGCTTGCGGTTCAGCAGGAGCGCGAGGCACAGGGCCAGCGGGCCCTGCAGCACGAGCGACATCACGACGATGAAGCCGTTGTGCGCGAGCGCCTCATGGAAGTCGGGGTCGCTGAGGATGGTGACGTAGTTGCGCAGCCCCACGAAGTCCGTGGGCGGACCGTAGCCGGACCAGCTGAAGAACCCGTAGTACGCGGCCAGGATCACCGGCAGGATCACGAAGCCGACGAAGACGATCAGAGCGGGGCCGAGCAGGATCGCCAGCTCGGCACGTGTGCCCCAGTTGCGCCGTCGACGGCTCGTGGAGGGGC
>JAEZSU010000264.1 GCA_023421635.1 Actinomycetes bacterium
GCCTGCAGCGGAGCAGGAGGCTGCTCGGCCGTCCGTCCCAGAGCCGTCGGTGACACCGACACCGAGCCCGACTCCGACGCCCGTTCCCACCGCGCCCGAGCTGTCGACACCCCCGACCGACGACGGCGCCGGGGGCCTTCTCAGCCCGGCACCGCCCATGCTGGGCACCGCTCCCGAGACGGACGACCCGCCGCTGGACTGACCCGCGGAATCAACGGGCATGCGCCGTCGTTCCCCTCTGACATGGAACGATTCGGCACCCTCTCCTTCGGTCACTACGGTCCGCTCGGCGGCGGCCGCGAGCTCACCGCGCGGGACTCCATGCTGCAGGCCATCGACCTCGCCCAGGGGATGGACGAGCTCGGCGTCAACGGCGTCGCATTCCGTGTGCACCACTTCGCCCGCCAGCAGAGCTCACCGATGCCGCTCCTGGCCGCCATCGCGGCGAAGACCGAGCGCATCGAGGTCGGGACGGGCGTCATCGACATGCGGTACGAGAACCCGCTCTACCTCGCGGAGGAGGCGGCGGCCGTCGACCTGCTCAGTGACGGCCGGCTCGCGCTCGGCGTGAGCCGCGGCTCACCCGAGACCGTCATCCGCGGTTACGAGGCGTTCGGGTACACGGGCGCGGCGGACCCCCGCGGCGCCGATCTCGCCCGCGAGCATTTCGACACGTTCCTCCGTGCGATCGAAGGCGAGCCCATGGCCGAACGCGACCCCGACAGCCCGTTCGGCGGCGGACGGGGCGGCCAGCGGGTGGAACCGCACTCCCCCGGTCTCCGCTCCCGCGTGTGGTGGGGCGCCGGCACCCGCGAGACCGCTGAGTGGGCGGGACGCAAGGGCGTCAACCTCATGTCGTCGACCCTGTTGACGGAAGCCACGGGCGAGGCGTTCGACCTCCTCCAGGCCGAGCAGATCGATGCGTTCCGTCGCGCCTGGCGTGAGGCGGGACACCCCGGCATCCCGCGCGTGTCGGTCTCGCGCAGCATCTTCCCCATCACCACCGCCCAGGACGCGATGTACTTCGGCCACAGCCAGGAGAGCGACGGCATCGGCTACATCGACGGCTTCCGCTCCACCTTCGGGCGGACGTACGCCGACGAGCCCGACGCCCTCGTCGAGCAGTTGCGGCAGGATGCGGCGATCGCCGCTGCAGACACCCTCATGCTCACGATCCCGAGCCAGCTCGGCGTGGCGTTCAACCTCCGGATCGTGCAGGCGTTCGCCGAGCACGTCGCGCCGGCGCTGGGCTGGAAGCCGAACTGGGAACGTGGCGACTCGCCCTCGACGGGTGACCGGGTAGGCGCCTGGCGACACTGACACCGCGGCTCAGCGCCGCACGCGGTCGCCTGCGCTCCGGGGCGGGTCGACGCTCACGTCCAGCCGCTCCACCCCGCGCTGCGACGTCCAGGTGAGCGCCTCACCCTTCGCCGCGTGCGCGGACGCGCGCACCGCGCGCTCGTCCGCCCAGCTGTTCAGCCGGTGCCCGGCGTGTCCGCGCACGTGCTCGAGCACGACGTCGGGCTTGCCTGCCGCACGCCGCGCGTCACGGGCGGCGATGAGCTGCTCGAGGATCTCACGGTTCGCGACGGGCTTCTTGGCGCTGGTCACCCACCCGCGCCTGCGATGTCCGTCCATCCACGACGAGTACGTGTCGATCGCGTACTTCGAATCGGCCTGGATGGTCAGGTGCTCCACATCCGCGTGGTCGGTGATCGCATACAGCAGGCCGAGGAGCTCCCCGATGTTGTTCGTGCCCTCCGGCAGCGACCCGGCCGCCCAGTTGCCGTCCTCGCCGACCCACGCCCAGCCGGCGGGTCCGGGGTTGCCCTTGCAGGCGCCGTCGGTCGCGACGGTGTAGCGGTCGGTGGGATGCGGGGTGATCGGTTTCGGCACGCTCCAAGTCTCTCAGCATCCTCCGAGGCCGCTCCGCGCGCGACTGCGAGGATGGAGACATGCGTGCCACGACCGTCCGGACCCGCCCCTCCACCATTGCGGTCGCCGCTGTGGTCGATGTGGTCTGCGTCACCGGATTCGCCGCGGTCGGCCGTGCCAGCCACGACGAGGCCGTCTTGACCGGGCTCGTACTGACCGCGTGGCCGTTCCTCGTCGCGCTGGTCGCGGGGTGGCTCGTGACGCTGGCCTGGCGCCGCCCCGTCGCGCCCGTCCGCACCGGGATCGGCGTGTGGGTCGTCACGGTCGCCGGCGGGATGCTGCTTCGCGCCCTCACGGGCGCCGGCACCGCGCCCGCGTTCATCGTCGTTGCGACGCTGACGCTCGGTGCGCTGCTGGTCGGCTGGCGGGCGATCGCCGCCCTGGCGAGTCGCCGCCGGGGCTGACAGGCTGGGCATGGAGGTGCCCCCATGACCGATCCGTCGTCACCGGCGACCCCGCCGCCCGGGGGTCCGACGCCTCCGGCCGCGCCCAGGTTCGTGCAGCCCTACCCCGGCGCCCCACCCGTGCCGGTCATGGACGCCGGCCGCGCTCCAGTGCCGCCGGTTCAGCATCCCGCGCCTCCCCAGGGAGGTCCGGACCGGCCGCGCACCCTCGGGATCATCGCCCTCTGCCTTGCCATCGGCGGCGCGCTCCTGGCGCTGGTACCGTTCCTCGGCTTCCTCGCGATCCCGCTCCTGCTTGCCGCCGTCGTGCTGGCCATCGTGGCGCTCGTGAACCGGTCGCAGGGTGGCACGGGCCTGAGCGTGGCAGCTCTCGTCGTCTCCGGCGTCACCGTCTGCACGGCCGTGCTCTTCACGCGGGCAAGCCTGGTGTTAGTGGTGGTGGGCAGCGGCGTAGCCTCGTCGCCGG